>JALEHC010000218.1 GCA_022763215.1 Saprospiraceae bacterium | reverse complement strand
TCAATGTCCCAAATGAAGGGGTCATGGTCATGGACAACAAAGACCCAGAGTCACCTTCTCAGATGGGCTATATCTCTATTCCGGGTAGTGTTGATATTGCTGTAGTTGGCGATGTTTTATATGCCAATCATTACAACGATTTGATTGCCCTCGATTGGAAAGAAGCGATGAGCGATGCTTCTGCTGCTATTTTGCAACGTGTTGAAGACGTATTCCCCAATTATGATCAAAGCGACAAACGTCCAATGGGTTCTCTCATGATTACGGAAATGAATTTATCGGGTAGTCAGGGCGGCTCTGCTTCCTGCTTTGCGCTAAATAGTCCGACTAATCCAACTTGTTTGTACGCGGTTTCAGACCGAGACATCAAGGTGTTTGCAGTCGATAATCCTCGACAAATGCGTAAAGTTGGTGAAAATCTGGGCGTTCGTGATCAGTTGGAGAGTGCTTTTGTAGCAGATGGAAATTTGTTTGTTGGAGCACAGTCGGGCATGTACATTTTCAATCTCGACGATCCGCAGTTTCCAGATTATGAAGGCCGCTACAACCATTTGCGTGCTTGTGATCCGGTAGTCGTGGAAGGAGATTATGCTTTTTTGACCATCCGAGATGGAGAAGAATGTGGTCGTACCAAGAACGAACTACATGTTATTAATATCAGCGACTTATCAAATCCTCGTCAGGAAGGTATTTATGCGATGTCAAATCCCCATGGTTTGGGTGTTGATAAAGGCCGTTTGTTTGTGTGTGATGGCGATGCCGGTTTGAAAGTTTTTGATGCTCGCAATCCAGGCAATTTGAGGGAGGTTAGTCGGTTGTCTGATTTATCGGGCACTTTTGATGTTATTCCGATTCCTTCAAAGAGACAATTGATTGCTGTAGCTGGCAATAATATTATTCAGTATCGTTATGATGCCTCTGGGCAATTGAGAAGACTTAGTGAATTTTCTGTGGAGTTTTAGGACGCAGAGTATTTAGAGTATTCGCAGAGTACGCAGAGTTGGTCTGTCCGCCCGCCCGCCTAAGGCGGGCGGGTAGGCATTTTGGAGTCATACTAATCCAATTTTGGATTTTACGACTTCGACCTCTATCTCGAATAGGGGCGAAGTCCTTTCATAAAGACTAATCTTATCATCCTTTTACGCCCTGATGCCTTGTGGTTGGTATTAGGGCTTTTTTAATGCTTTGGAGTATGAGAAAAATAATGTGTTTATTATTGGTTTGTTTTTCGGTGCCGCTGGCTGGTCAGCAGTTTGAGTTGGAACGGAGCTTTCGGGGGCATGCTGCGGCCGTCAGTTATGTTGCTTTTCGGTCAGAAGACAATTTGTTGGTCAGTGGTGATGAGGCGGGAAGTATTATCGTCTGGAATTTTGAAAGTGGCGCGGTGCAGCAGCGCTTACAGGCACATCATGGCAAAATTACCCATCTAGAATTTTCCAATAATGGTGGATTGTTGGCCAGTGCAAGTTATGATGGCACTGTAAAGCTGTGGGATATCAGCTCTTTCGAGCAAATCAATAGTTTCAACAATACCTCGACGACCCCCTATGATGGGATGCAAGGCAATGAACCTAGTTTTGTCGCTTTTAGTGGCGATGATCGCAGTTTACTCTTGGGCGGTTACAATCTGGAAGTAATACGCATAGATATGGAGAGTGGTAAGCAACAAAGCCTGTTTAAAAACAAGGAGTTTTCGATTACTTGTGGGCGGCTTTCGCCAAATGGAGAACAACTCGTTTTTGCGGCCGGAGCGCATATCTACTTTGTCGATTTGGCCAGTAACCGCATCGTAAAACGCTTGTCGCGCTCCGATGCTTTTGAAGACTTCGTGTGCGAAATAGCTATGGTGCCAGGCCAGCCGATGCTGGCAGCTTGGGGATTTGGCGGAGCTGTACAATTTTGGGATTTGCGGCTTGACCGCATGACAAAGGCCATACAAGCTACTCAACAAGAGGGGAGTAGTGATTTGGCATTTTCCGGAAATGGCGACTGGATGATTACCGGAAATTCAGGTGCTAGCACCAAACTATGGAATTGGGCTGAAAATAGCACGCTGCAAATACTGGGAGAACATCAGGCAGAAACCGTCACTTTTGCCTTTTCGGCAGATGGCAATTATATCGTCACCGGCAGCCAAGATCAAGTCGTCAACCTTTGGACGCGCAAGCGCCGCAAACCAAAATCAGAAGGCATACCAAGCGCCGTCGAGGGCAGAACGGTGGACGTGCAGGAAACATTTACCGTAAGGGGAGACTCCATAGAAATTCAATTGTGGGACGATGCCAAAATTGATGGTGATATCATTTCGGTCAATGTCAATGGCGAGTGGATTTTGCGAAAGCATACCCTGAAGCGAGAACGAAAAATACTGCGTGCACCCATCCGAAAGCGGAATAATTATTTGTTAGTGCATGCCCACAATTTGGGCAGCGTACCCCCAAATACAATTGCCGTAGTCATACACGACGGATCGAGGCGACAAATGGTGACACTGCGCTCAGACGAAGGCAAGAGCGCTGCCATACGGCTAGAACGAAAATAAAATCATTGTCATAAATCCGTGTTAAGAGCTGTTTCAAAATTTTTGTTTTGAACAGCTCTTTTTATTTTAGTTGTACATCATTAAAATCAAAGATATGAAAACAAAACTATGGTGGAGCTGTTGCTTCTTGCTATTCGTACATGGCGCTATTGCGCAAATTCCTACCTCGTATTCAGATTATTTGGCGAAAGCCAAATCACAAGAATCAGCCTACTGGCAAATAGATACCTTGCTGGAATATACTTACCTCAAAGAAAAAGTAAATGTGAAAGCTTATGTGGAGCATTTGAAGCAAAGCCCCGAGGAAGCCTACTACCTAGTATATATGGAGGATGGTGAAAACCAGATGACTACTTTTTGTAAATGTAAAGAAGCGGGATTGAAGCATGACTTAGCCAATTATGGAAACATATTAGAATGGATGCTAAGTGATCGAAAAAAAATGCTGTATAAAGTCGTTGATAATTCTCCTTTAGCTTCTGATTGTTGGAGACAAACATCTGATCTTACCATCAAACAAAAAGGAAATGTTATTCCAAAAATGATTGCTGGAGAAATAGGAGCAGTTTTTGAAATAGGGGAATTGCCAGTTGTACAAAGTGACATAGAGGTGAAAGATGTTCATTCAAAAGCGAACAACTGGATAATTCCGTTGAAGGGAAAATTTAAGGAGGACAGAAAAATTTATCAGTTTGCACCTGTGACGTACCAATTAAATAGTATTGTGTCTTCTGTTCAGGGCAATCTTTTAGAGCAGCGTTATGAAAAATGGGAACAAGTTATGGCCCAAGCTGGATTCAAAAACGTGAATAAAGGGCCATTAAATTATCATTTTGAGCCTCCAATCCTAGAAAAGGATGGCCAATCTTGGCGTTCTGGAATACGAATTGAAGCATTCGCAGAATTACGTCCTGATGAAGAATTGGAAATTGAGGGGCAGTTTTATGCTTATGAACAAAAAGATGAACTTGTAAAAAAGACAACTCCTCTTTGGATAGAATCTGGCGCTAATCATTTTACACTGGATTCAAGGAATGAGACGATACATTTTTCAACGGATGCTTCTGAGCAGGGCAGGAGTCAAGTTTTGGGATATTTTTTGCCGTGGACGCAAATGCGTATAAAAAGGACAAACGGCGAAATCATTACTCATATTAAGTCGGGAGTGCCCCTAAAAGAAGCTAACTTTCCCTTAGGTAAGCAAGATTCTTTGCTGGTGGTGGAAATAGAATACCATAAAACTGAGCGATTGGCGGTACCTTTCAAAGTGACTATAGATGCAGCAGCGCTGCTTAAAAAAGTAGAAGTACCAATAGAAAAACTCAAAAACCCGAAGATTGTCTATGCGCAGGTAGATAATGGACAAGTAGAAATAAGTGACCATGGAGTAAGAATGGAATTATTGTGGCCGCTAAATGAGGATGAACAAATAATTAGGGTTGATAATATTAAAATGAGAGATAACGAAGGGAAAGACCTCATGCTAAGACAAGCGCAATTAGCCAAGGAATTACAACAGCAAAGGCAATATGTTGATGGAGAGCGTATCAATTATAATCGTTCTTTTTACCAATATGGCCGTGATGCCTACCATACGAATCGTCCAAATAGAGAGAATCAACAATTGATTCATTTTGTCATTTTTGATCGACCGGTATCCGGAGCACACACCCTTTTTGCGGAAGCAGATGTGACCGTTGGAGTACCTGGTAAACCGGAAACTTACTACCGCAAGCATTGGAAAGATCAGATTCAAATCAGGCAGCCCAATTTGGAATGTGAGCCATCAAACGCTTTGAAAGAAGTTAAATCAGATGAATATGTGATGCCTTATCGAGTAGCTTTATCGCAGCCTTATCCTTCTTACAATAGGGACACTCGCCTTGAAGCATATTTCAAATTTGAAGTTCCAGATTCAAAAATGAAATTAGTGCGAATAGCAACTAATGAATCAAAAATCAAAGTAATAACAGATGACAAGGGGTGTAATTTGAAAATACCTCATCAAGCAGAAATAACTAAAAGATGGGAACAACGCAAATACCACTCATCGAGAATTTACTATGGCATAAATAGTGACTTGCAGACAGATAATTATTGGCATAAAGTCTATGTAAAACCCAATAATGGGAAACAACTGGATGTCAAACTCCAACTTGGAACGTTGTTATCTGCGGAAGCAAAAGAAGTAAAAGGGATAGGAGAGATCAGTTATATTGCTTACAACCCGGATAAGAAAAAAACGGCCATTGTGAAAACGGAATTAGATGATAAAAAGGAGATTATACTAGAGATTGATGAGGAGAAAGTGGCCTTTTCAAGGGTGACCTATGTACAGGGGAGTGCGGAAGGACAAAAAATTGCTCACTTTAGAGTAAACACTGATAAAAGTCCGTATATCATATTTGCTATTGAGGTGAAAAATAAAGCAGGAGAGATTATATCACTTTCACAGGGCGATGCTGGAAGCTTTGATATTCTTCCTTCAGAAATAGCTATTCCAGCCGAAGCATTAAACGAACCCGTAGAACTAGAAATAAAGTACGCCAAACTGGAATCAGGTAAGCAAGAAATGCCATTCAGATTGGGTTTGGGATTGTAAAAAAACATCAGGGTTTGCGGATACGCAGACCCTGTTTTCTTAATACAATTTGAATCGTCCAAATAACCGCACTTATTAGCCAGATGACGTGTAC
>JALEHC010000217.1 GCA_022763215.1 Saprospiraceae bacterium | reverse complement strand
CCCTCCACTTCTCTCGAAACCCGAGTAAACCATTGAAACAGAAGTGGCACAATGATTAGCACCAGCGTAGTTGAAGTCAGCAACCCACCAATAATCGTCCAGCCCATAGGTGCCCACAAAGAGCCGCCATTTAGCGTAAGCGGTAACAAGCCCAAAATGGTCGTCAAGGTTGTCATTACGATTGGCGTAAAGCGTACTTCCCCAGCTTGCTGCGCAGCCTCCCGAACACTCGCGCCTTCTTCAATCAATTTATTGGCAAAATCGACCAGAACAATGGAGTTGTTAATGGCAATACCGATCAAACTGGTTAAACCGATAAATGCCGTAAATGAAAATGGAATACCTGTTAGCAATAGGGCCAAAATAGAGCCTATCATCGCCAATGGCAAAGCTGTAAATATGACCAATGGCTGAGTAAATGACCGAAACTGTATAATCAAAACCCCCAAAATGAGCAACAATGCCAACACAGAGGCAATCCCCATCCCACCAAACGAATCATTCCGACTTTCCAAATCACCTTTGAATACATACGAATAACCATCTTTCCACTCCATCTGGTCCAATCGCTCCTGAATAGAACCAATCACCGGATCAAGGTTATATCCAAACTCCAAATCGGCCAATACAGTCGCGGTACGGTCTGCGTCCAAATGGGTAATTTGACTGGGCGCTTCTGCAAATTCGATATCTGCAAGCTGACGTAGTGGCACAAACCGACCACTCATCGACTCTACACTGATCTTTTCAAAATCTTCTAGCTTAAATTCATCATCGTAATCATAGCGGAGTACGATATTGAAATCATCCGCATTTTTGTCGCGGTATTTCCCAATTACAGCTCCACTTACGTACGATCGGATCGTCTTGTCGATCATATGAATAGGCACGCCTAACATCGTTGCTTTATCTCGATTGATGTTAAAAAACAAATCGGTACTCTTGGTCTGAATCGGATTGTCTACATTGACAGTACCTTCGGTTGTACGTACAATACCTTCTACTTCACGGGCGTAAGCTTCTAACTCATCCAAGTCATTACCATAAATTTTGATGGCGACTGGTGCTTCAGACGGTGGCCCCTGTACAAACTCTTTCACGTCAATTCGAGCATTCGGATACTCAGCAAATTCTTTTCGTAATGCTTCCAGCAACTCATAAAATGCTTCTACATTGTATTCCTTAAGTACCACGTAGATTTCACCAAAAGAATTCGAGTAATTTTTTGAAGCTACATTGTAATAAATACGCGGGTTACCATGCCCCACATTAGCTGCAAAGTATTTGATCTCCTCGCGCTTAGCTAGTTCTGCTTCCACATATTGCACCACCTCATCTGTAGCATCCAGATTAGAGCCATTTGGTAACTTTATAGTAATTCGAAATTGTGGTTTCTCTGCTTTTGGAAAGAAACTAACCCCTACCAGCGGAAATAAACTAAATGCACCGACCAAAGCTGCTCCAGCCAAACTAACAGTCACAATCTTATGCCTGAAAGTCCAGTTCATCAAGCGACGATAAGGCCCTTCAATAAATCGCTGAATAGCTCTAAATACTGCTGTCGACTGATGCTGCCCTGGCTCTTTTTTCTTGAGTACCCAACTAGCTACTAAAGGTGTAATGGTTACCGCTACCAAAAAAGAAGCAGTAAGGGTAGCCACCACCGTCACTGGCAATGCTTTGATAAAAGCACCGGTCGTTTCCGGCATCATTATAATCGGAATAAAAGCCAAAATAGTCGTCAAAGTCGCACTCGCAATTGGGGCAATCAATTGTTGCGTACCACTTATGGCTGCTTCCCTGGGCGAATACCCCAGCGCCAGAAAGCGCTCAATATTTTCAGTAATGGCAATCGAGTTATCTACTAACAAACCAAGTGCTACAACTAATCCGGCGATAGACATTTGCTGTAAAGCAAAACCTGCCGTATCTACTACCCAAAGCCCCATCAAAATGGAAAGCGGGATAGCCATCATCACAATAGTTGCCGAACGAAAACCTAGTGCCAAAAAGATGATTACTCCCACTAGCAAAATACCTTGCAGTAGGTTCATCAAGAATCCATCCACACGTTCCTCCACCCCCATCGACTGGTCAAAAATGTACTCCACCCGCATCCCTTCCGGGAAAGTCATTTCATTTACTTTTTCTTTTACCGGATCAAGTACAGAGAAGATATTATAGCCCGCTTTTTGCTGGATATTTATATACACGCACTTCTCCTGATTGTATCGCGCCATCCAGCGTTCATCTTCATAATCAAAATATACTGCAGCAATATTTTTTAAGTACACCAAACGCCCTTCAACCGAACCAACAACCGTGTTTTTGATCTGCTCCAGATCATCATACGAACCCGATGTCTTTATATTGAACAGTTTGTTCGATACTTTCACCGCGCCGCCGGGTATATTAGCATTACTGCTTTGTATCGCTTGTTCAATTCGCTCCAGCGAAATATTCATTTCTGTCATTTTCACTGGGTTCAAGGCTATTCTCACCTCCCTTTCGGGAAATGCTTCCAGCTGTATCTTACGTACACCATCTACGTCTTCTGCAACATCTTCAATCCTTTCAGCTTCTGCTTTCAGGCTTGAATAACTTGCCTTTTCTGACACCAATGCGATTTGCATTACGGTTACCGAATTGGTCGAAAACTGCCGGACATCCAACTGATACAGATCTCTTGGCAATTCATTTCGCTTGCCATTTACCTGCCTTTGGACTTCGTCAAATTTTTCATCGGCATCCACTCCAAAATCAAACTCGACTTCCATCACCGCTACACCATCGCTTATCTCGGTTCGAATTTCTTTAAGGTCATCCAACTCATTGATCGACTCTTCCAACACATCGACCACTTGACTCTCCACATCTTGTGGATTGGCACCCGGATAAACGGCAATCACCACCATATTGGGGATGTCTAAGGCCGGATCTTCCCGCTGCGGCATTCCCATAAAACTGGCCAAGCCCATGATGAGCAAAAACGCAAAAGCCGTCAGCGTGAATTGATAATTTTTTATTGAAAAATCTGGAATATTCATTTTGTAGATTGTTTTTTAGCACAGCCATCGCTGCACTCATAGAAAGAAAGACTTAGTTCTGGCTCAACATCACAGCTTCTTTGTCCTCGATATACCCAACACCACTCGTAATCACCTGATCTTCTGCTCTCAAGCCACGGCTAATAAGCATTTCATCTCCTCGAAGCTTGTATATTGAAACTTTCGTCTTTACGGCTTGTCCATCCTGATAAATGAAGACAATTCCTTCCTTCTCGTCCGCACTGACCAACGCATCCACCGGTACGCCCAACATAGAGGTCTCATTGCCCCCTTCGATATACACCT
>JALEHC010000216.1 GCA_022763215.1 Saprospiraceae bacterium | reverse complement strand
AGTACTGTTATAAAATTACCCGACTGATGAAAAATGTATTTTTTTTACTTTGCCTGGCCCTGACTTACTGCGGCCAGGCCCAAGAGATGCAAACCATTAAGAAAAAACTGCAGTTTGCTCAATCTAGTTCTCAGAATACGCTCATTGTAGAAAACCTGAATGGAAATATCCAGGTCGAAAGCTACGGAGGACAAGACATCCTGCTGGAAGTGGACTTAAAAATTGATGCCCAAACGGATGCTATTCGCCGAAAGGCAGAGGAAGAGGTAAAATTGGGAATCGTACAAAAAGAAGATTTAATGGTAGTGTTCATGGATAACCCTTGCGCTAATGACCATGCTGAACTAAGCAAAGAAGCCTTATTGTCAGGTAGATCCATCTTTTGGAGAAACAACTGCAACTGGTCACCTGAATATTCTTTCAATATGGATTATCGGCTGAAAGTACCTAAAAAGCTCAATGTTTGGGTATCCACTATCAATCAAGGCGATATCGAAGTCAAGGGTGTTCAAGGACATGTGAAAGCCATTAATGTAAATGGAGGTATCAAGCTAGAGCAGATTGCGGGGAAAACAAAAGCACATACCATTAACGGCCCCGTTGACATTAGCTATGCCATGAATCCAAAAGAGGATTGTGAATACTATTCTTTAAACGGCAACATTGACATTCGATACCAAGCGGGGATGAGTGCCAATGTAAGCTTTGAAAGTATGCATGGTGATTTGATGACTTCTATCAATGAAGTAGAATTATTACCAGCTAGTACAACAAAGTCCGAGAAACGCGAAAAAGGCATTAAGTACAAAATTGGCGGGGCGCAACGGCTCAAAATCAGGCAAGGCGGCCCGCAATTATCTTTTGAAACTTTGAATGGAAATGTATATATCAGAGAAACAAAATAAATAACACAAAATGAAATACTTATTCATCTTATTCAGCATGTTGGTGATGACTAGCCTAATGGCTCAGGAAGAAATTGTGATCGAATTATCACAGCCCAACGCGCCTGCTCAACTCGAAATTGGCATCAACAAAGGCGATATTATTGTAAAAGGTACTAACCGCAAAGACATATTGGTACGATACAAAACCAAAAATTCGGACGACCTCAAAATGGTGGATGCCGGAAATGGTCTTAAAAAAATAAGTGGTGCCAGACCAGGCCTCGAAATAACCGAAGAGGATAATGAAGTGGAGATTTCAACGACCCACTGGAGTAACAGAATTGAATTGTATGTAGAAGTGCCTTATCAAATTAATTTGGAAGCTAACACGATGATGGAGGGCAAAGTAGAAGTGGATAACCTCAGTGGTGAACTCGAGCTTGAAAACGCCAATGGCCCGGTAAAAGCTTCGAATATTTCGGGCGTTCTGCAAGCCAATAGTTTTAACGGAAGTGTAGAGGTGGATTTTAAGAAAGTGAAGCCTGATACGCCCATGTCATTTGTGTCTTACAATGGCCAAGTGGATGTTTCCCTTCCGGGAAATACGAAGTTTGACCTAAAAGCCAAGTCTGACCACGGAGATATTTACACCGGTTTTGATATGCAGCTCAAGTCCAAAAAAGTGAAGTCAAAAGATAATGAAAAGACAACGTATACGGATAGCTGGGTGCGAAGCAGCGTCAATGGCGGAGGGCCGGAGTTTACGCTCATGACTTACCACGGCAACATCTTTATTCGCAAGAAGGAATAAAAAAAGGCAGTGTACCGATTACGATACGCTGCCGAACTGGAAATAGTTTGTTCATACAATTGTTGAAAGTTGTAGTGTGTGTATAGTTAAAACGATCATACCTTTGAATCTGAGATACAAGCTACCAGTCAAAGAGAAACCCTCTTTGCTCCGGAGAAATTGGTATGATGTAATTATTTTAGATACGGCTAGTCTACTAATGTTAAAAAAGTGCTTTCGGGATGTTGTTCGGCGATAGGATTGGACGTATTTGGTGAGTCCTTGTTCGATACAAAGGTACAATATAAAATACTGTTCCTTAAATATTTAAGCAAAACAATTGCTAATCACACACTTCAAGTATGTCAATGGCAAAAACATGGATATTTTCGACATAATTTCGAATAAGCAATTATTAGATAATGATTCCGATTTGTTGAGATCGGAATCATTATCATTTATAATTACTCCGGAATCAAATCAAATCGTTCCTCATACCCTAGTCCAAATATGCCCAGACCATTATTAATATTGGAAAAAATAGAGACTGGCTCACTAAATGGGTTATCCTCTGCGTTGTTTTGGGCAGTTACTGCTCGCTGATACAAATAGCGTTCTTCAGAAACCGTTCTGAAAATTAAATAATAGTCGTACTCTTCTTCGTTAAAATTATTTTCATAAAATCTTGCCAACAGCGTACGATTGCTTTCGGTAATCGAGGCATTAGTTACCAACAACAAATCATTGTAGTTAATACTTCCGTTAATTTGTTCTTCCGTTGGATACAAACTCCAGCTATTATTACTACCCTTTGGGCTGACAAATAAGCCAATTTCAAAATACTTGCGTTCATCGGTTGGCTCCATTTCAAGACGAATTTCCATGATGTTTTCACCAAAATCGCCAGGTTGCTCCACAATTTTTAGTCGCTGACTCAATACGTCAACTGGTTCGGGCATTGTCTGCACCGCCTCCACATCTTCAAAATTAGGATGGCTCACAGTAAGGCGATATTGATTACCGGGAATTGGCGGCACTGTACTATTAGGGAAATTTCCGGATTCGAAAGAATACAGCAATTCATTATTCTCAAAAAGATTAATCGTTGCTCCTTCCACATTCTCAAAATTATTGTTTTCAAGAAGCCCTACTGATTGCGTTACCGTGACAATCACTTTATCCGAATTATTATTCCAATAATGGTGTACCACCAATTGGGGGCTATATTCTGGCAATTCAATCTCCAGCGTAGTTTCACAGGCAGTGCTTCCCAACATCAACAGAACTAAAAAACTATATAATAGATTACGCATAATTTCTAATTTTAAAATTCAAATTTGTAAGCAATAGATGGAATGATTGGAAACAGGCTCACCTGTTTTAGCTTTTTGACCGAAGCACCTACATCTGGGTCATATTCTTGAGCTACGTACAAGTAAAAAGGATTTTTACGCGAGTACACATTGTAAGCTCCCAGTGACCACGTTCGCGTCCAGGTCCGCTTCTTCTTAATAAAATCAATATTAAAATCAAAACGGTGATAAGCCCGCATTCTGAAGTTGTTTCGATCTTGATAGTGTTCTACAATTTGTCCAGAGCTTCCTTGGCTTTCCGCAAATGGAATAACGGCTACATAATTAGCTTCGCCCAGCGTTACTGCATTGCCTGTACCATATACCCAGGTACCAGAAAGGTGAATTTTTTCCGTCCATTCAAATGTACCAACTACCGAAATATCGTGTCTTCGGTCGTATTTATAAGGGTAAGTTTTTCCAAAGTTCAGATCGTCAAATTGGCGATTTGACCAAGACAGCGTATAACCAATCCAGCCAGCAAAACGGCCTTTTTTCTTTTGCAGAAAAACTTCCAAGCCATAAGACTCACCTTGCCCCTGTGTGACTTCTTCTTCCCAATTAGAAAACTGGAAAAGACTGGCACCTTCTTTATAGGAAAGTACATTTTCCATCTTCTTATAATACGCTTCTACGCTAAATTCGTAGCTGTCGCCAAATGTTTTGGCCGTACCGATCGCGGCCTGCCAAGCGTCTTGCGGCTTAATACGCTTCGTGGTAGGCACCCAAAGGTCAGTAGGCAAGCCAATGCCCTCATTACTCAGCAGTTGGATGTACTGGCGCATGCTTGCGAATGAGCCTTTCAAAGCCCACTGTCCGGGCAGCAAATAGCGCGTGCTGATTCGAGGCTGCAAAGAGGTGTACCATTCATTACGAACCTGAAAAGCGGAAAAATGTAGGCCTACATTTAGCTTAAGCTGATCGCTTACCTTAAAGTCGTCTTCCACGTAAGTGGCAATATCATGTGCATGGATATTCGAATTGCCAAATAGCAATTGATAATTATCATCTACGTCTTCTGATTCGATTCTTGTATCAAAAGCACCAGGCTTAAAAGTATGATAGGTATAATTGACGCCAAAACGAATAAAGTGATTTGGATTAGGAACATAATCAAAATCCATTTTACCGCCCCAGTCTTGAATACCAGACTCATATTCCAGCAAGAAGTAAGATCGTTCATTGTTTGCAATGTCTTCTTCTTCCACTTTCGTGTTAAAATCATAGTTACTGAACGTCAGTGTCAGATTGCTGAATAGTTTTTGATTCCAGAGATGATTCCACCGCAAAGCAGTAGTCACATTGCCCCAGCCTAATCCACCTCCGATTTCAAAACTTTCATCATTGAAGTTATCTTTTTCATTAAAGTAAAACTTATCGCGACCAATATAGGTACTCAAATAAAGCTTGTCGCGATCACTAAACTTATGGTTGATTTTAAAATTTACATCATGAAAAAAATAACCGGCATCGCTGGAACTACCATCTCCTGAAAACCTTGATCGTATAAAAGGCTTCGCCAAAATATCGATATAAGTTCTTCTGGCCGAAATAAGCATGGAAGTGCGATCTTTCACCAATGGGCCTTCCACTGTGATTTTGGAAGCTACCGTACTTATGGAGCCGCGGCCGTGCCACTCTTTGTTATTGCCTTCTTTCATATTGATTTCCAATACAGAAGACAATCGGCCACCGAATCGGGCCGGAAATCCACCTTTGATCAGATTGACATCTTTGATCGCATCCGAATTGAACACTGAAAAGAACCCAAAAAGGTGAGACGCATTATAAACGGGTACTCCGTCCAGCAGCATCAGGTTTTGGTCTGGACTACCACCTCTGACAAATAGGCCACTTTGGCCTTCTCCTCCTGATTGTACACCTGGTAATAGCTGTAGTGCTTTTAGCACATCTGTTTCTCCGAGAAAGGCCGGTAACTTCTGAATTTGTTTGATAGGAACAGTAATTCGACTCATCTGCGATTGCTCTTCGATCTGCTCAATAGCTTCGCCCGTCACCTCTACCACGTCCAGTGTGGTTGAAGACGCAAGTGCTATGTTTAAGGAGATATTCTTGTCCAATTTTAATTCGTAATTATTTGGCGCAAAGCCAACATAAGAAACACGTAAAAGGACGGAATCAGCAGGTAAGCTAAGGCTAAAAAAGCCGTAAGTGTTGGTCACCGTGCCCTGTTCAGAGCGAAGATCGAGAATGTTTACCCCGATAAGTTTTTCACCAGTCTGAGCATCTTCTACATAGCCGGAAATAGTATAAGAAGGGGTTTCATCCTGAGCAAAAAGAGCATAACTAAATAGAAAAAGAGCAAAGAGAATGTAGGTTGTTTTCCAATTCATAGCTTTATTATTTATGGTATTCATTTGTTAAGAACACCTTAAATCAGTACTGCCCCCAAAGCCTTCAACTGACTTTTTTGTTTTTGTCAGTCATCCTTCAAAGACAGGGTATGTTTTTCAAAGAATTTACTCTTGAAGATCAATAACTTCCTCCGTAAAAAAGGCAAATACACCAAAGCCATTTTCAAAGTTGGAATAAACCGGGATGGTTTCTAGAAAAGCTCCATAATCTACATCCAAATCATTATCAAGGAAGCGCATGAAGTTGTAATAACTCTCCGAAATATTGAAAAATACAACTTGATCAGGTTCCAGAAAAAAAGCAAAGTCAGGAATCAAAATCTGTACATTCTTACCATTAAATGATTCATCTCCAAAATAGATATCATCTCCGAGGCTAATAAATTCAAAATCTGATTGAGCAACACCATCAACTACCAAGATGATTTCATTGGGATTAATCGTTGATACTTCCGTACTTCCTTTTTGTGATGCAAAGGCTCCAACAGAATAAAAGTTGCTTTCCCCCTCCGGATCATTTATGTCAAAAACGACCACAAAGTCTCTTATTAAGCCATCTGGCAAAGTATAATTCTCAATCTTGGCAACACTTGGCTTGACCGGATTAACAATAGCCTGTTCGCTTGCGATCATGGTTTCGAATTGTGGATGCTCAATTTCGATGGAATAAGTCTTTCCTTCTTCGATTCCCAGCGTGTCCTGTGCTTCATAAAAAATAGAAAAATCTCGTTGCTTGAAATTGACGATTAAACTACCTTCTTCAAATAAATCCACTCGGGCCATTCCCTGAAGTTTGGCATCATTCTCTGTAAGCGTCTCTTCAAAACGCAAAGTACGTTCAATAACTACGGCAGCAGTATCAGCTGTCTGATCAATAAATACATAAGCGCCCAATTGTTCTTCCTGTTCTGGTAAAACAATAGGAATTTCCTCTTCACAGCTACTCATAACAATCAATATCAAACACAAGACAGCAAGTCGCATACACTAAAACTTTAACTGATATTTTATTGAAGGAATCAATACAAAAACCGTCAATCCGGATAAGGTTCTGTTGGCTCCATTAAAATTATTCGTATAGAAAGTCGGATTCTTACGGTTGTATGCATTGAAAACGCCCAATGACCACTTCCGGGTATAATTTTCTTTTCGTTTAATAAAATCTATATTGACATCCAGCCGATGATAAGTGGGCACTTGAAAATTATTGACGGATGCATCGCTATCATAAGTTCCGGTTGTAACACCACCAATACCCGGATAGCCAAATGCAATCTGGCGATTCAGAATAGAAATATAATTTCCACTTGCAATATTCCATCCGCTCGACAAGCGTACTTTAGGGCTAATCTGATATTGTAATAATATAGAAAAGTTATGCCGACGATTGTATCGAAATGGAAAATTCTTTCCCCCATTCAGCAATGGAAATCGGCGCCATGCCCATGAATAATGATAACTCATCACGCCGGTCAATTGCCCCTGCGTTTTTTGTACTCCCAGCTCTACCCCATAGTTGAAGCCAATTCCTTGTAAAATCTTGTCTTCCCAAGTTTTTCCTTTCTGGAAAGACTCCGTAGGATTGAGTGTACTCAACTGATCGATATATTGATAATAGCCATCTAGTTGAAGGACATATTGTTTTTTCCATCTTTTTTCCAGCCCAAGCCCCACTTGAAAACCCAATTGAGGATTTATCTTATCATTGGATGGCACCCATAAGTCCGTTGGTAAATTGTATTGGGTATTGTTGAGTAGATGCGCATATTGCTGATTGATTCTACTGGTAAAATGAACCCAAGTCGTACTATTCCAGGTATAGCGCAAGCGTAGGCGCGGTTGTACACTTGCGTAAAATACGCCCCGGTTACCGAAGGATGCAAAATGAAGGCCCGACTGTATCTGCCAACCATTATCAATATTATAAGTAGCATCAATGTATAGTCCAGATTCTTGTGCATTTAGCGAAAGCGGCGCAAACTCCACCTCGCCGTCTTGCCCTTCGATATCGGTATTTAGAACATCCTCATTTAGTGTCAAAAAACCAGTTCCACTGGCTTGAGGTTGGTACAAATGCCAAATGGCACTTCCTCCATATTTGATGTCAAGTTGATCTGAAAGGTTAGTCTCAAAGTCTGCTCGCAGGCTCACATCCTGGACGCCCGAAAAGTAAAGCAGCTGAAAATCTCGGTTTATTGGTGAACCGTTTAGCGTTCCATCTTGCTTACTTTCGAAGCGAACTAAGAAGCGATAGCGGCTGTAGGCCGCACTAAAACTGGAATGCGTTCCGTATCGCCAACGATGATTCCATTTAAAAGAAGCTGCAATATTATTCCAGGAAACCTGTTGGTCATTCCTCGTAGTATTATCGGTATTGGGAGGTAAATTTGGATTATTGACACTTTGATCTGTTCGTTCCTGATTGGCAAAAAAGCGATCTTCCCCTCGATAAAAAGTAAGGCTCCAATCATCCCTTTCTGTAACTTTATGTGTAAGTCGAACATTGAAGTCATCAAAAAAATACCCACCTCCTATTTCTTCATCAAATGATCGTAAAAGAGCTGAAGTCCACAAATCGATATACGTTCGACGTCCCGATATCAGGTAGGACATTTTTCCTTTTTTAATCGGGCCTTGTACCATTGCTTTGGCAGCAATCAAGCTCAGCGAAGCCTCTGCCTGAAAATTGTAGAAGTCTCCTTCTTTACTATTGACTTCTACAACAGAGGCCAGTCGCTCGCCGTACTTGGCGGGAATTGCTCCTTTGAGTAACTGGACATCTTTAATAGCAGAGCTATTAAATACAGAATATAGTCCTAATAGGTGATTGGGGTTATAAATTTGAGCACCATCCAGTAAGATCAGATTATGTCCGTTTTCGTTATTTCGTACCAAAAGGTTACCTAAATCGGCCGTTCCGGACTGTACACCAGGTAGCCAACCGAGTGTATGCATGGGGTCGGGTTCGCCCAGCATACCAGGCATT
>JALEHC010000215.1 GCA_022763215.1 Saprospiraceae bacterium | reverse complement strand
CTTAGGTAGCTCATTTACCTATATATATCAAATATAACAAATATTTTGACTTAGTGTCAATTTTACATAATGAATTTGACTTTTGGTCAACTTACTGTCCAAACTAGAATTGAATAGCTAAGCCGTTGCTTAGTACATACATATTCCGAGGTACTGTAACTGGTGGATTGCTATCGTGAATAAATTGAAAATAGGTCTTGAACAGAATATTTTCATTCACCTTGACAGAAATATTGGTCTCTGAAGAAATCCGAAAGTCAGCTACCTCATTGACTATGGGTTGATAATACGTCACATGATTTACCGAAAGGTAGTCATTGAGGAGGAATGCGACCGAGGCGTAAGTGCTGAGGCGGTGGTCGCGGTTGAGCTCGCGTAAGTCCTCCGGGCTGGTTTCTTCGTATTCGTACATATAAAGTGTGCCGATGTACAGATGGCTATTGTTGTTGTCATAGAGTCTAAACCGAGGCCCCGTGCCGAATAAGGTACGAATATCAATCTCCTGGATTTCATCCCATTGTCCTTGTCCAAAAGCTTCCCAAGTTAGCCAATCTGATATTTTTTTGTTGTATCGGAGGTGTCCAAAAGCATTATTTGCAAAGTTTTTGGGTACCGCATCGGCTTCATCTACATTCAAAAATTGAGTTAGGTTGTAAGCACCTAATAGCATCCATCGGTTGGTATTTTTTTGATATTCGAGGCGAGCCTGGGTGCCGAGGCGAACAGTGCGACCTGCTTTATTTCGGCTTAGGCCAAAATTGAAGTCAATGTCTGTCTGAAATGATTTTTCTGCGGTTTGGAGTCTAAGTTTTTCGGTATTAACGACTTGTGCGTTTACAAAAAAAGGAAGAAGGAGGAACAAGTACAGATTCACATATCTCATAGTCGTGCAGCGTGTTTTGTGGTCGGTCAAACAAATTGGGACAAAATTAAGAAAGATAGGTAGAGGCAAAAGTTACAAGTTCCCGAATTAACGATTTATTAATCCAAGAGCGGATAAGTCCATTCACAATCCCACTTGGTTATAATTTTGATCTGTAATATTGAAAAAACTATTTCTGTAAAACCAAAGCAAGTATATGGATGTCGAAAAAGTAAATCAAACTAACAAAACATGAAGAAAAACATCTTGCTTTTCGGAGTAGTAATCGCTTTGTTTGCTTGCCAACAAGAAGAAACGGCTAGCCCGGCGGCCATGACCGAACCTCTGGCAACTTCTTTGACTTCTGCCGATGGTTGGCGAATATCTTTATTGGTGGAAGATGGTGAAAATAAAACGGAAGATTTTAGCTCTTATTTGTTTGTTTTTGCGGAAAATGGAGTCCTAACTGCCTCAAAACCAGGGAAAAGTATTCGTGGAACTTATTGGCTATACTTTGATGATGGAGAAACAGAGCTAGGTATGGCTTTTCCCGATTCTTATGAGTTTGATGAACTAAATGACGATTGGTACTTGGTTTCAAAAGATCAAAATACGATTCGATTTAATGATAGTGGTGATGTACTAGCGTTTCAACTCCAACAATAACATTCAAATGATTAATCAAATGAATAGAACTTTTTTTGTATTGCTTATGTGGAGCAGTTTTATAATTGCTCAAACCAATTTATATGCTCAGGCCAATCAACAGGCAGAAACGATATGGAGCAATCAAAGTCTTGATATAAAAAGTATTGGCTTCTTTGCTGCCCCTGCTTATGGCATAACACAGATAGGAGAAAGCACGGCTTCTCTTTTTCAAGCTCGAGGAGGGCTTAGCTGGAAAGATCAATTATCACTTGGAGCTTACTTCAATGTTTCTTTAAATCAAATTGAGCCTCCAAATGAAACTATATCTGATCTCTATCTGGATTACTGGACAGTCGGAGGGTTTATTGAATATACATGGCGATCGGATAAAAAATTCCATATAACTTTTCCGGTATACCTTGGTTATGGAGAACTTCAGATGGATAACGAAAATGGTGATGCCGGGCTTGGAGAAGCTAATTTTTTCCAAGTAGAGCCCAACGCCTTACTCGAAATCAATCTTCACAAATACATTCGACTCAATTTTGGGGGTGGTTATCGGTGGCTTGGGCCATTAAATTATCGAGGCCTCAGCGAGTCTGATGTTTCTGAATTGACTGCTTATATCGGAATGAAACTTGGCTTGTTTCGTTAAATTACAAGAAACCATTCGATAAAAATTTTATAAGTCAGCACAAAACAATCGTCTAACTGTCTTCTCATGGATTAGTTTGATCATTTTGTGCTGACAAATCCCACTTGTTTATAATTTTGACCGATCACTTATGATTCTTTAGCATCAACAAAAAAGAAATGATACAAGGATATTTCAATTGGTTTGTCTTGCTTTTTTATTTCTTAATTCTTGCAAACTGTAATGGACAAATAGAAACAAGCTCAACAATTGAAAAAGCAACTAAATCAAAGACGACAGTTATAGGAGCTTCAAAACTTTTTAAATCACAACATTCAACAGAAAGTGATAACGTCAATTCTGGTTTGGAAGATAAAAAGGGGAATCTTTGGTTTGGAACGACAGCAGAAGGCGTTTATAAGTTTGATGGAAAAACATTTGTACAATACACGAAATCAGATGGGCTCAAAAGCAATATGACATATTGTATTTTTGAGAGTAGCGAAGGGGAAATTTGGTTAGGAACAGATGATGGACTTTTTGTATTTAATGGCAATGCATTCTCAGAAGTGTATATCACAGATCCGGTCAATAGTCTCCATGATAAGTTTTGTGTATTCAATATAATGGAGGACAAGAATGGGACGCTTTGGTTTGCAACAGTGGAAGGTGTATATACTTATGATGGAGAATCCTTTGAATTATTTACAGTATCGAAAGAAGGGAAAGGCTACATGAGCAATAAGCATAATACCGAATATATGCTACAAGATACGGAGGGAAATATATGGTTTGGTTCAAGGGTAAATGATGGCGTATTTCGTTATGATGGAACATCAATTGTCAATTTTGAATTGGAAGAACTAGACGGTCATAAATGGGCATGGCCAGCTTTGCAAGATAAAAATGGAAATATTTGGTTTACTAATTGGGGCGGAGCATACCGTTATGATGGGCAATCCTTCACAAGCTTTACACAAGATGATGGTTTATGCAACAAGGCTATCACGCGAATTATGGAAGATAAACAAGGGAATATTTGGTTTGGTGGAGGTAACGGTATTTGTATTTATGATGGAGATTCCTTCACACATATCACAACAAAGGATGGGCTACCTCATAATAGCGTATGGAGTATCACCGAAGATAGCAAACAAAATATTTGGATTGGAACAAGAAATACAGGACTCTGCAAATATGATGGCGAGACGATCATAAATCTATCCGAAAGCAACGATATCCATAAATAGTTAGGTGAAACTACAAAAAATGAAATTTTCCAGATAACACAAGATGGTTTTACAACTAATTTATTGTCAGTGAATTAGATTGCCTTGTGTTGAAAAATTCTACTTGTTTATAATTTTGAGCGGTCACCTACTAATATTTAACCGAGGCGGTAGCGTGGCGATTTATTTATGCCGTTCCCAATGATTTTGTTCCTCAATTTCATCGAGTAGCGTCAGGTAATTGATATACCGGAGTTCGCTGATTTCGCCATTTTCCACTTTTTCTTTTACGGCACATTTAGGCTCGTTGCGGTGCAGGCAATTTCCGCCAAAGCGGCATTCAGCCGAAGCCTCGAAAAATTCTCGGAAATTATGGGCTACATCCATGGGCTCCAGGTTATTGAAAGAGAGGGTTTTGATACCCGGTGTATCGATGATATACCCTCCAAAGCTCAGTGGGTGCATTTCTGCAAATGTGGTCGTGTGCTGGCCTTTTCCAGAGTAGTCCGATATTTCTTGGGTGCGTAGCTCTAGGTGTGGTTGCAAAGCATTGACCAATGTAGATTTACCAACCCCGGACTGTCCGCTAATCAGTGTCGTTTTGTCTTTCAGGAATGCCTGAAGTTGTTCAATATTGGTGCCTTTAATTGATGAAACATCAAAAACCTGATAACCAATGTCGACATAAATATCACGAAGAAATTCGAGTACCTCGAAGTCGTGCTCGTCGTAAACATCAGATTTGTTGAAGACAATAGCGGTAGGAATATTATAAGGCTCTGTCATGAGTAGAAAGCGATCAATAAAACCCTGTTTTAGCTTGGGTTGGGCAATGGTCATGATGACGATGGCCTGATCGATATTGCTCGCAAGCAAATGTAGGTCGTGTTTTTTGCGAGGCGATTGCCGTACGACATAATTTTCTCGCTCTTTAATATTTTTGATAATACCCCGCGTATCATCGTCTGCCTCAAGTTCTATACCCACGTGGTCGCCAACGGCTACCGGATTGGTTAATTTTTTACCATTAAGTCGAAATTTGCCGATAATACGGCAGTCCACTACACGATCATCTTCTAGTCGCACTTGGTACCAACTTCCGGTTGATTTGATTACTATACCTGCTATCAAAATTTCTCTTTTTCTAAATTTTTTGCCTGATTTTCATTTGCCGAAAGGCTAATGACAGAAAGCTAAGCTACTAAAAAGCCAATAAATAGCTGCTTTTTGAAATACAAACTCAAAAAACACAAAAGTAGTTCGTTGAAAAAGGATTACTGTTATTTTTTCGGATCAATGTCGATAGACGAAGGTATCTGGTGTTTGCCAGCAGCATGTATGGCTTGCGCCAAATCTTTTATAAGTGCAGGATCTTTTTCGAGTATGTTACCCACTACCGTCACGTCAGCACCTGCTTTTGCTTTCGCAAATGCTAATTCGGGCGTGCGAATACCGCCGCCTACGATCAAAGGGGCATTAGTTTGGCTGCAAACAGCCTGAATCATTTCATCAGAGATGGGGTGTTGTGCGCCACTGCCAGCATCGAGATAAAGTAGTCGCATGCCCAGCATTTCGCCGGCCAGAGCAGTGCTCATGGCAATTTCAGGCTTGTCGGCCGGTATGGGATTGGTGCCACTGATGTAAGAAACGGTAGTTGGTCTGCCTCCGTCGACCAACATATAGCCGGTAGAAAGCACTTCGAGTTGACTTTTACGCAAGTAAGGCGCTGCGATGACGTGTTTGCCAATCAGGAGTTCTGGATTGCGACCAGAGATTAGAGAAAGGAAAAGAAGTGCATCAGCATGAAAACTAATTTGGAACGTACTGCCTGGGAATAAGATGACCGGTATGGAGCTATGTTGCTTGATGGTTTGAACACAAAAGTCAAGTCGATCATCAATGACTAGGCTGCCACCAACCAGAAAGAAATCTACTCCGGCATTTTCAGCTAGGGAGATCAGGCGTTCCATATGTGGTCGAGTGACCCGGTCTGGATCGATTAGGACCGCGAATTTTTTTTCACCTGTTTTTCTGGCCTTGTTGAGTAGAGCTTGAATCATTTGTAAGTTGCTTGACATCAGTTGTTTGCTGGATTGCTATTTGCCGCAAAGGCAGTGCAGAAAGCAAAATAATTGCCGACAGCTTGCTACCATTTTTACATTTTTACCGAACGAGTGAAGCCGAAAAATGGTTTTTTAATGGAGGCTTCCGCAGCAAATATACCAATAAATAGTACAGCAATTGGGTGTGTGGTAGACGTGTAAGGAGGCGAGCATTACGCCACTTGAAGTAATAAAGATGCTATGTTTATCGCTAATCAGCCACAAATCTGGGGCTTTTTTTCCAGATTTCTGAATTTGTTGTGACCCAAGGTCTCAAAAAAAATTAGTAATTTCGAGTGTAAAACCATAGTCAGCGTATTTTCGCTAAAGTTAAATATTTTTTATTTTAATTTGAAGTGGCCCTTGGCCTCTCCAAGCTAAGCTCTAATCATCAAAAATTAAAAACAATGACTTTTGAATTAAATGAAGAACATTTGGCGGTACAGGCAGCGGCAAGAGACTTTGCGCAAAATGTACTGAAGCCAGGTGTGATTGAAAGAGATAGTAAAATGGAGTATCCTACTGAGCAGATTCGCCAGATGGGAGAACTCGGTTTTTTGGGGATGATGGTATCGCCTGAATACGGTGGCGGTGGCATGGACACCATGTCTTATGTCCTGGCAATGGAAGAAATTTCAAAAGTAGATAATTCCTGCTCCGTGATTATGTCCGTAAATAATTCTTTGGTTTGCTGGGGAATCGAAACCTTCGGAACAGAAGAACAAAAACAAAAATACTTACCTCGATTAGCATCCGGCGAATGGATTGGTTCTTTCTGCCTTTCTGAGCCAGAAGCTGGTAGTGATGCCACTAGTCAGCGCACCACCGCTATTGATCAGGGTGATCATTATATACTCAATGGTACCAAAAATTGGATTACCAATGGTGGTACTTCCAAACTCCACTTGGTCATTGCACAAACAGATGCAGAAAAAGGACACCACGGTATCAATGCTTTTATTGTAGAAGCTGATTGGGATGGCGTAAGTGTTGGTGCAAAAGAAGATAAACTCGGCATTCGTTCTTCTGATACGCATACGATTATGTATACAGATGTGAAAGTACCGAAAGAAAATCGGATCGGAGAAGATGGATTTGGTTTCAAATTTGCCATGAAAACCTTGTCTGGCGGACGTATTGGTATTGCTGCTCAGGCACTTGGTATTGCAGGTGGTGCGTACGAATTGTCTATTGCCTATTCGCAGGAGCGTAAAGCATTTGGCAAAGAAATCGCGAAGCACCAAGCTATTGGCTTTAAGTTGGCTAATATGGCCATGGACATTGAAGCCGCAAAAATGTTGGTTTATCGTGCTGCTTGGTTGAAAGATCAAGGCCTCGACTACACAGGAGCTAGCTCTATGGCTAAATTGTATGCTTCTGAGGCTGCCATGAAGCATACGGTCGAAGCCGTTCAGATTCATGGTGGTTATGGTTTTGTAAAAGAATATCACGTAGAAAGACTAATGCGAGATGCGAAGATTACCCAGATTTATGAAGGGACTTCAGAAATTCAGCGCATTGTGATCTCAAGAAATATTTCAAAAGGACAGCATTATATTCCGGTGATCGGTAATTCGGCTGTTACTGTCTAAGAAATTTTGTCTGAGTACAACAAAATTTGTATTTAGATCATCCTATGAAGAGGTAAGCTTTTGCAAAAGCTTGCCTCTTTGTGTTATGTATGTAAGCGACAATATATGAAAGGAGCATTTCAGGTAGCCAGAATTTTTGATATTCCTGTGAAGATTCACTGGTCATTCGGATTAATCTTCGTCTGGATTTTTTATACGATGTCTACCAATACCGGCCGCCTGGACGTGGAAGAAACTTTATGGCTTACGCTAGGCGTCATTTCTTTATTTGCATGTGTATTGATGCACGAATTTGGGCATGCCCTTACTGCCCGCAGATACGGCATTGGGACGCGCGATATTGTTCTTTTACCGATAGGAGGTGTGGCGATGTTGAATCGGCTGCCTAAAAATCCGTTTCAGGAATTTTTGGTGGCGGCAGCTGGACCAGCTGTCAATTTCGTGATTGCTATTTTGTGCCTGCCTTATTTCTTGTTTATTACCGCTGAAAAGCGTTCAGATATTTACCAGTGGATTATCCATTTTTTCAATCCGGATGGAAATTTCTTTTATCAGGATATAACCGCATTAGATTTCTTTTTTGTGGGTATGATTTTGATGAATTTGATGGTGGCAATTTTTAATCTTTTGCCAGCTTTCCCGATGGATGGTGGCCGCATTTTTAGGGCTTTGCTTTCTATGCGAATGGGGCGGTTGAAGGCTACTCAGTATGCTTCTTATGTCGGACAATTTTTGGCAGTTGTATTATTGGTGATTAGCTTGTTGCAGTTTAATTTTTTGGCTGCCTTTGTGTCTGTGTTTGTGTTTTTTACTGCTATGAATGAGTATCGAGCAATTAAGCAGGAGCATATTTTGGGGCAGTTTGAAGTAGGATCAATTTTGCGGGCATGCTATACACCATTGTACGAGTCCGATGATTTTCATTTAGCTGTAGCTAAAGGCAAAGAAAAAGGGGAAAAACAGTTTTTGGTATTTGATCAATGGCACAATATCAAGGGCAGTTTGAAAGAAGAAACGATTAAAGAAGCCATCAAGCGTAAAAAAAGTGGTGGATTGGCCCAAATTATGCAGAAAGGCTATGACGCTTTAGCACCTACTGATAGTCTGAAAGACGCTTTCAATCAATTGTATCGCAATAAAAGAGGAATTATGCCGGTGATTCGGAAAGGAAAATTATTGGGCGTATTGGACGAAGAAACGCTATTTGATTTTCTGGATCAGCAGACTCGGAGGAGAGGTGTTCCCAAAATCAAGGGCGAGCGCCGATGATTTTGGGAATATGATGGTTACTTAGAAGGAACCGTTACACCAAGTTTTTTAGCAACTAAAGGCATAATATCATCGCTATCCTGTGCAAAAAGAATAGAATTAAAAACGCTTGAGTCGAAAATCATTTTATAACCATTTGCTTTAGCAACCTCATCGATAGCTGCTTCGGCTTGCTGGATAATCGGTTCGAGCAACTCATTTCTTTTTTTCTGTACTTTTTGAGCAACTTCCTGCTCATATGCGACTATTTCTTGTTGTTTTTTCTGTAGTGCTGCTTCTCTTTTTTGAAGATTAGCAGGCGTTTCGTCACCAGATTGTGCATCAGCAACCAATTGTTGATACTCAGCCTGAAACTTTTTGGCCATATCTTCTCCTTTTGCTACCAACTGCTTTTGGTAGGCTTCCAATTCTGAATTAGCAGATTTGGTGGCAGGCATAGCTGAAATAAGGTTACCAAAGTTGAGGTGACCATACTTATCCTGTGCGAAAGAACTTACTCCGATAGCAAGCATGAAAATTGCGAAAAACGCTATTCTTTTCATCATTTTTTTCTTTTTTAAACTTTCCGCAAAGGTAGTATTTCTGCCCATTTAATGCCTACGACTCTTATTTTTTAAGTAATGAATAACACAAAAAGTTAAGGGAGTCTATCGCTTCCGCTAAATTTTAAACAAAAAAGTTTAATTAATTTGCTTATTAAAAACAAATTGTTTTATATTGCAGCATCAATGAGATTTTAAACTATCAAGATGAAGCAGTACTCTACCTTTCAACAAGCCAGCCGTAGCGGCAACAAGCAGACCGTCAGCGATGGTATCCGCAAATATTGGGCTCGTGTCTTTGTATTAGGCATTTTTACTTTTGTGCTTACGCGAAAAGACATCAGCATTGACGTCAGTATGGACGCATTACAATTACCGGACAAATTGTTCCAAATTGACGAATCAACAACGGTTGTTGATTTGGATGCGTCTGCTGCTACTGAAGTACGGCCAATGAACACTTCTTTGTTGTTGCCTGCAAGGTCAAACGAAGCAGAGAAACAAGTAAAAGTCACACCGAAGGCTACTCCTGATAATGTGGCAAATACCTACAGCAACATGCATTTTACCGAAAAATCTGGTCTGACGGAAGCGGAAAGAAAGGCCAAAGCTGCCAAACGAAAAAAGCAACTAGGGTACGTAAAGCGCTTTTCAAAAGTAGCTCAGAAAGAGATGAAAAGTTACGGCATTCCGGCAAGTATTACGCTTGCACAAGGTTTGTTGGAAAGTAATGTGGGCGAAAGTAAGCTGGCAACAAAAAACAAGAACCACTTTGGTATCAAGTGTTTTTCAAGAAGTTGTCATAAAGGCCATTGCTCTAACTTTACAGATGATTCGCACAAAGATTTTTTCCGAATTTATAAATCTGCTTGGGATAGTTATCGTTCGCATAGTTTATTGCTTAAAAACAATAAGCGCTATGCTCCGCTTTTTGAGCTACGCAGTGATGACTATGTCGCTTGGGCCAGAGGGTTGAAAAAAGCCGGTTACGCTACCGATAAAAGATATGCAGATAAATTGATTGAGCTGATTCGCGATCTTAAGTTGTATGAATACGATGATTAGTCCAGAAAAGTAGCTTCCAGAGAAATGGTTTTTTCATCTGTACCAATTAGGCTTTGTGTTGTGAGAATTTTGAAGCCTTTATTGGTTTCGTAGGTCATGTTTTTTTCTGAACCGGCTACCTTGCTTTCACTATCTAGGTGTATGTGAACAAGCTGTACCTCATTGTTTTCATCAAAAGAAATTTCAATAGAGCGGGTTCTCAGATCATTGTCCTTGGCTTGATAAGTAAGTTTTTCAAGTTGACCATTATTGACGGTACTATCTATACTATATTTATCGTACCAAGCTACCTTATTGATGTTGGCATCAATGAATGATTTGAGTTCTTGTTCGTAATTAAGTTTTTGGAGGGTTTTTTCTTCCTGTTTTTCTTCAACAGCTACTTTTTTGAGCACTTTGGGTTGTGTTTTATTTAGTTGCTTGATTTCTGATTGAAAGTAAGCTTCCAAATCAAAGAAAGGGGAGGAGTCTGTATTTGATGATGGTGACTGTGAAGGACTACAAGATGACATCAGCCAAGCTGTAAGAAATAGCAGAAAACTAGTTGAAATTCGCAATGCTTATGATTTTACTCCAAAAAATAGAGAATACCCAATATCAACAAGGTAGTTGATATTGGGTTGAATGGGACGAATAAAATTATTGGATCAATATTTCACCGTCCATATCTTTTGGCTGTTCGAGGCCCATTAGTTTGAGGATGGTAGGAGCAATATCGGCAAGCTTACCATCTTTTAGTTTGGCTTCACGGCCAATATAAACTACAGGGACCATGTTTTTTGTATGTGCGGTATGTGGACTGCCATCTTCATTGATCATATAGTCAGAATTGCCATGATCGGCAATGACAATCGCTTCATAACCATACTCTAAGCCAGTTTCTACGAGTCGTTTGAGTTGTGTGTCCACCGTTTCAGCTGCTTTAATAGCGGCATCAAAAACACCGGTATGGCCTACCATGTCTGCGTTGGCATAGTTGAGGCATACAAAATCTGGTTGATTTTTTTGGATATCAGCAATGACCGCATCTGTAATTTCGGCAGCACTCATTTCCGGTTGCAAATCGTAGGTGGCTACTTTAGGGGAAGGAATCATAATGCGGCTTTCGCCTTCAAATTCTGATTCTTTTCCACCTGAAAAGAAGAAAGTAACGTGTGGATATTTTTCTGTTTCTGCTATTCGGAGTTGGGTTTTGCCACTTTTTGAAATGACTTCGCCAAGCGTATTTTGGATGTCATTTTTTTCAAAAAGAATATGAACATTCTGGAAACGCTCGTCATACCGAGTCATGGTTACATAATGCACATCCAGTTTTTTCATACCATATTCTGGCATATCCTCTTGTGTCAACACTTGAGAAATTTCGCGAGGGCGATCTGTACGGAAGTTAAAGCAAATGAGTACATCGCCTTCAGAAAGAGTGGCAATTGCTTCTCCATCAGAGTCGGTACAAATCATTGGCTTTAGAAACTCATCGGTTTCCCCAGCTTCGTAGCGATCGGCAATTGTGCTGATTGGGTCTGTAGTGGCTTCACCCTGGCCATTTACCATAAGGTCGTAGGCTAGTTTGATGCGCTCCCAACGCTTGTCGCGATCCATGGCATAATAGCGCCCGATGACGCTTGCAATTTGCACGGAAGTGCCTTCGATGTGTTTCGAAAGGTCAGAAAGATAGTCTTTACCGCCAGTTGGTGCTGTATCGCGGCCATCCATAAAAGCATGGATATAGCTATTGGCAACGCCTTGTTCTTCAGCAATATCGCAGAGTGCTTTGAGGTGATTGATATGAGAGTGAACACCACCATCAGACACCAAGCCCATGAAGTGTACGGCTTTGTTATGTTGTTTTGCATGTTGTAGGGCATCCAGTAAAGTAGCATTTTGGTGAAGCTCTTTATCTCTGATGGCCTTATTGATACGAGCCAATTCTTGGTAAACAATACGTCCTGCGCCGATATTCAAGTGTCCTACTTCTGAGTTTCCCATCTGGCCTTCCGGCAAACCTACCTGTTCGCCAAAGGTAATCAACTCGGCATTGGGGTATTTTTTGTAAAGGCTGTCTACGAAAGGGGTTTGCGCTTGTGCGATAGCACTTACTTCCGGTTTGGGGCCATGACCCCAGCCATCAAGAATGAGTAGTAAAACTTTTTTAGCGTCCATATTGTATTTGATTGACAATGAAAATGAATGGTAAAAATATAAACTTCCCCGGACACTGATAATGACTTAGTGTAAAATTATCACTAAGTTTAAGGAGCGATCAAATGAGTGCAAATACCGTTTACTAAACAAGTACTTGCGTAAAATCAGAAACGGCTTTTTTCCGGAAAAGGGCAATTTACGGGTTTTGAAATCGTTTTATCTTTCCTTCTGACAAACTAAAGCGGTATGCAGAAAAAGAAAAGTTAAACCGCGCTTAAGTCCTGAATTATTTGTTACCTGATGCTCTCTTTGTCGTCGTAAAAGCAAAATAAAGTTCCCTTTTTTTACAATCGTGCGTAATAATTGTTGATCATAAGGGATCAACACCAGAAACTCTGTCATAGTATCAGAGTATTGAAAACTATCCAAAAAATGAAATTTTCATTTTTTGATCGTTCCTAAATATGAAAAATAATTGATTATGAGACTTTTTGTGTTAATGTTGTGCCTGATACCCGCCAGCTTATTTGGCCAAATGGACTATTCAGCAGTTACAACGGCTATTGGCAAGGGGGATATCAACAAAATCAGCAGTTTTCTGGATGACAATGTGGAGGTCGCATTAGCGGATAAGGAAGATGTCTACGATAAACAAAAAGCAGTGAAGCTTTTGACACTGTTTTTTAACCAGAACAAACCTAAATCATTTCGGGAGGTACATAATGGGGCTTCCAGAGGCAATGATTCGCAGTATTGTATTGGTAATTTGTCTACTTCAACCAGAACATACCGGGTGTATATCTACATGAAGTCAGAAGGCGGAAATATCCTGATTAAGGAACTTCGCTTTGATGAAGAATAAAAAATGGAAGGAGTCTGTAGGTATTATAGGCTCCTTTTATTTTTTGAAATTGTCGTATTGCAAGACACCCATCCCAAATAAAGCAAAGTCATATTTGACGGGATCTTCCGGATCAAATGCTTTCAACTTTGCGGTTAATTCTTTGACCGCCAACCAGTCTGTTTGTTTTCTCTTCAATAAGCCTAGTTTTCGTGCTACCCGATCAACATGCACATCAAGCGGAATCAAAAGCTGACTTTTTTTGATCTCTTTCCACAATCCAAAGTCTACTCCATTTTGATCATCTCTTACCATCCATCGAAGAAACATATTTAGCCTTTTACAGCTTGACTTTCTGGCTGGTGTGGCGACATGCTTGCGAGTACGTTGAGGTGCATCTGGTAGCGAAAAGAAAAAGTCATGAAAATGGACCAGCGCTTGTTCCATATCTTCATGTTTGGGCGACCAACCTTTTAAAAAGGCGTTTTCGAGTGTATCGTGGTGTTGATAGTAATATTGTAAAAATTCAAGGAAGTACAGGGTGTCGAGCGGTTGAAATGTACGATGTTTGAATTGTAGAAAAGGTTTGCGTTCTTTTTCGGTATGATTCCGAATAAAATCATAGGGTGCATTGTCCATCAAGCCAAATAATTCATTGGCTTTATTAATAATTGTTTTTCTTTGCCCCCAAGCGAGCATAGCTACCCAGAAGGCACTGATCTCAATATCCTGTTTAAGAGTATATTGTTTAGGGATCGAAATGGGGTCTGTTTCAATGAATGAAGGCTGGTTATATTCGTTGACGTAATAGTCTAATTGTTTTTTTATGTCAGGTAGCATTCAAAAAAAAATTGTGTTACCGTATAGAATAAAATCTTAAAAAGACGTTAAAGTGGTGTAGTCTTTCGAACATGTAACCGAAAAGACGAATGCTAAACTCACAGTTTTAAACTTTAAGCCCAACACATAATGACGGCAACACTTACTTACACACTTGTCCTAGCAGCTATCTATATCGGAAGAAAAGCAATTGATATGATCGACCAAGAATAATTTATTTTTGATCGGTCGGACTCTTATAAATCTTAAACTTTGCCAGCCCGATTCGCTGAAGAAAATGACTAAAGGACACACGGAGTACGCCTAGTCCGTATTTCACACTTCGGCTAAAATTGATGGAAGATGCTTCCTCAAAATATTTGGTAGGGCAAGTTACCTCCGCTATTTGAAAGTCTTTGTAGATAATCTGAGACAACATTTCATTATCGAAAACAAAGTCATCAGAGTTTTGATTGAAGTTGATATTCATCAATACTTCTCTGCTAAATGCCCGATATCCGGTATGGTATTCTGACAATTTATAATTTACCAATAGGTTTTGTACCAATGTCAGAAAACGGTTTGCAACGTACTTGTATAGAGGCATACCACCACGCAAGGCTCCTACGCCCAAAATTCGAGAACCCAAAACAACAGGATAAAGCTCATCGCCGATAATATTTACCATGGCAGGTATCAGCTTAGGAGTATACTGATAATCCGGGTGCAACATAATCACAATATCACCACCTAGTTCAAGGGCTTTATTATAAAGTGATTTTTGATTTCCACCGTATCCTTTATTCTTTTCATGCGTTATCACATGCTGAATTCCAATGTCTTTAGCTAGTTGAGAAGTATTGTCTTTACTGGCATCGTCGCAAAGGATGACTTCGTCAACCAGATCAAATGGTATTTCTTTATACGTTTGTTCTAGTGTGAGTGCAGCGTTGTAGGCAGGTAGCACAACAACAACTTTTTTACCCTTATACATAGTTTTGCTTATTGACCTTTAGAATTTTGGGGCAGCAGGTGAATGTCACTAATGTGTTTGACAAATAGAGCTGCGCCGTAATTTTCGCTCAAAGATAAAAAACTTTATGGTCTGCCCTTTCTAAACAATTACTATTTCAAAGGGTTAGTTGTTGTACTAATAGTTTACTTGAAAAAAGAATGAAAAATCAATGAAAACATTTCTAAAGTGGTTGTTTTTTGTAGTCGTTGGGCTGCTACTGATTACTGTTTTGATCGGATATTTTTATCACCAACCTTTGCCGAAAGGCCAAGAGGGTGCAGCTGCCGATCAATTGGCCAGAAAAATGGAAGTTGCAGTCAACAAGGCTGCTTGGGATACTACAAAATGGGTGCGATGGACTTATGCCGGACGCAATACGTTTGTATGGGATAAAGATCGCAGCCTTGTCAAAGTAAATACAGGCAATCAAGAAGTACTCATCGATATTAGCACACAAGAGGGCAAAGCCTGGGAAGCGGGGCAGCGCCTAAAAGGGGAAGACGAAAAAAGTGCTGTAAAAACAGCTTGGTTCTACTTCTGTAATGATTCATTTTGGCTTTGTGCACCTATGAAAGCATTCGATCCTGGCGTGGAAAGAAAAATAGTCCAAACCCCAAAAGATGGTGAAGCACTGCTCGTAACCTATGATGCAGGCGGCGTAACACCGGGCGATTCCTACCTTTGGATCCTGGACGAAAATGGACGTCCCAACGCCTGGAAAATGTGGGTAAGCATCATTCCAATTGGCGGCCTAGAAACAAGCTGGGAAAACTGGACAACACTCAGCGGAGGCAGTTCAATTGCGCTTTCGCACAAAATAGCTGGCCTCAAGCTGGAAGTCACTAACTTGAAAGCAGGAATGCATTTTGAAGACCTAGATTTTGAAAAAGATCCTTTTCAACCCTTGTTTTGATTACAATAGCTTTTTCATTTCCTGCTCTACAAATTGCACCAGACTCTGTACATAATCAGCAGAAAAATCAAAGGAAATACCTGCCCTTTTGTAAATTTCCCCAATCGGACGGGTATAGCCTAGCTCTAAAGCTGCTATATAATCTTTTAATGCTTTTTCTGGTGATTCTTTATAGCGCTTCCAGATCGCGATTGCGCCAAGTTGAGCCATACCATACTCGATATAATAAAATGGTACTTCAAACAAGTGCAATTGCTTGTGCCAGTTGTATTCTTGGTATTGTTCCAAGTTCTCCATATCTACCACTTCTGGCGTAAATTCACGAGCAATTCGTACCCAGTGGTCTTTTCGTTCTGCGGCTGTTTGCTCTGGATTTGTATACACCCAATGCTGGAATTTATCGATCGTAGCTATCCACGGTAGTATTTTTAGGACATTCTCAAGCTGATTTAGTTTGGCACGGCGCAAGTCGGCTTCGTTTTCAAAAAACACATCCCAGTGATCCATCGTCAAGAGTTCCATGCTCATTGCTGCTAATTCAGCGACTTCTGATGGTACACGCTTAGAAGATGCCAACTTGTAGTTACGAGTCAGGAAAGAATGTACAGCATGGCCACTTTCGTGCAAAAGGGTCCGCATGTCACCCAGAGCGTTTGATGCATTCATGAAAATGAAAGGAACACCAGTAATATGAAGCGGCATATTGTACCCACCCGGCCGTTTAGACAATCTGGAATCAAGATCCAAATGGCCCATGTCACGCATAATTTGAATAACTTTTCCGAAAGTTGGATGAAGGCGATTAAGACAAAGGATAGATTTTTCCGTTAGTTCATCCACATGCTCAAATGGTCTAAGCGCTGCTTCTCCACTAGTATCAACGGTCAAATCCCAAGGGCGTAATTGATCAAACTTTAGCGCGTTTTTACGACGCGTATACATTTTATTGATGACTGGAAGGACCTGTTTGGCGATTGATTGATGAAACTCTAGGCAATCTTCGACCGAATAATCAAAGCGGCCGAGTGACATAAATTTGTAGTCCCTAAAATTGTCAAACCCTGCATTGCGAGCAATCTGGTGTCGTTTTTCCAACAACTGATCAAATAATTGATCAATCGCTAAACGATCTTTGAGTATGCGCTGATTTATTTTATGGTAGACCTCTTCGCGGTACTTTCGATTGGGTTCTTCGAGTAAAGCACCAGCCTTTTGTAATGTCATTTCCTGGCCACCAATACCAATGGTCATTTCGGCAAATATTTTGCCGTATTCCTTAGAGTACATGTCCACTTCCGTGGAAAGAGGAATATTTTCTTCTCTGAAAAGGGAGAGAGCATTTCGAATGCCACGGATATGAATATAGTATCGTTCGGCAGGAAGTTGATCGATAAAAGGTGATTCGACCAGCTTTTTATTTAGCTTATTTTCATACGAAGCAATGCGAGGGATAAGCTCCTGGATAGCATATTGATAAAGCTCTTCGGCTTTTTGATCTTTGCTATCGATGGTTATTTTGATATATCGCCAAGCGAGGGCTTCTGTGACGACTGCTTCCAGCTCACTTTTATCGGAGAGCCAGCGCTCCAATTCCTCAACCGATTCGAGGGGGCGTTTTGCCAGTTCGTTGAAGTAGGGCTTGATCTTTGACCAAACCGTAAGCTTAAACTCTTTAGGCAGATACTCCCTTACTCGAGGCTGAGGAATGGAAGAGCCGGTCATTAAGGTTTTTTTGAGAGGCTTTCTCGGCCCCTTTTTTGAGATCACTCGTGTCACAGTGTTCCATGATTTGTCAAGCTGCATAGTCAATTCTTTGTAGTCGTCTTACGTATTAACTAAAATAATCAGCTGAAAGTGTGAACACGAATGAGCTTAGATAGTACTATTTATTCCTGTGTATTTTCCTCAGTAGTATCGTCGTCTTCCGATTGGTCAGCTTCACTTTCAGCGTCCAGGGATATTAGGCCTTTTTCATTTAAGAAGGTAAACCATTTGATTACCTTTTTGATGTCTCCGGTGTGTACTCGATCTCTATCATACATAGGAAGTACATCTGCAAAATATTCATGCAATTCGGTTGAATTAGCATTTGGGCTTATCGGTGGATTGTCTTCGTATTGCTCCAGCATATTACTAAATACCTTCTTGAGTTCTACCGAATCACCATCATCTGTAAAAATGGCGATTGACTCAAGTGGAGTAAATTGATGCTTTCTAGCGGAGGCAAAACGCTTCTTCCCACTGTCTAAGTCTTCAATAATCAAGCCATTGTTGCGGTTGGCAGCCATTTTATAAATGCCTGACATTCCGCTAACCGCTACCAGTTTTTCTAAATTCATATATTACCTTCGTTATTTTTACGGGCAAAAATACAAACAATAGGTAATATTCAAGGCGATAAGGAAACTTGTGAACAACATTTTTGTTTCCTCCTAATCTCATGAACGATCTGAATGTTCGTCTTAATCTGCAATAGATAAAACAAATTGAGGGGAGCTTGAATTAAAGGGGAGGGGTATTCAAGCCTTAAAATCAGCTTAAAGGTAAGTATTTCTGCTTTGTGTTCAAAACTTTGTCAGGAAATAATAGTGCCTGAGCACAATTTTGGCCCAGGCACTATTCAGAATGATATATAAACTGTGTTTAATATTTAATCAACTTGTCTAATTGTTGACGCAATCGCTCAATTGGCAAGAACTGCGCTTCCAGCTCTCCGGCAAATGGAATTGGTGTATCGAGGCTTGCTACCCGCATCACAGGCCCATCTAAATATTCAAATAAATGTTCAGAAATGTAGGCTGATAGTTCACCACCAATACCTCCTGTCAGGGTATCTTCGTGTAAAATCAGTACTTTACCTGTTTTTTGGACACTTTGTTCAATCGTTTCATAATCAAGCGGTAGTAAGGTTCGAAGATCAATAATGTCTGCACTAATCCCCATTTCGGCACAACACTCCGTTGCCCAGTAAACAGCTTTGCCATAAGTCAGAATACTTACTTCTTCTCCTTCTTCTACTACTTTTGCTTTTCCAATCGGAACGGTATAATATTCGCTTGGAACCTCCTCGCTAATGCTTCGATATAAACCCTTGTGCTCAAAGTACATGATCGGATTTGGGTCTTCAAAACTAGCTAACAAAAGCCCTTTTGCATCATACGGATTGGAAGGGTAAACTACCTTCAGGCCAGGCGTATGGAAAAACCAAGCTTCATTACTTTGCGAATGGAATGGTCCGGCACCTACACCTCCGCCACAAGGCATACGAATAACAACATCTGCTGCTTGTCCCCACCGATAGTGGAGCTTAGCCAAATTATTGACAATTTGGTTGAATCCACAACTCACAAAATCTGCAAATTGCATCTCCACCATGGCTTTCATACCCTTTATGCTTAGCCCCAAACCAATACCAATAATTGCGCTTTCGCAAAGTGGCGTATTTCTTACTCTTTCTTTTCCAAATGCTTCTGTAAAACCATTGGTAATCTTGAATACACCACCATACTCGGCTATATCCTGCCCCATCAACACTAGTTCTGGATACTTTTCCATTGCTTGGCGCAAACCATCTGATACGGCATCAATAAAACGTTTTTCTTCCCGCTCGCCATGCGCAGAAGGCGAGCTCTCAACTACCTCAACCGGCGCATAAACATCGCTGATTTCCTGTGTCAGATTTGGCGTAAGCCTAGGCTCAGCGTAAGCAATTTCTAGCCCTTTTTCAATTTCTGCTTTTATTTCTTCACGAATTTTCTCAATGGCTTTCTCCGTTAATACCCCTTCATCCAACAAAAAGGATTCAAAATTAGCAATCGGGTCTTTGCTATCCCATTCATCAAATAATTCTTGAGGAACGTATTTGGTACCTGAAGCTTCTTCATGACCCCGCATTCGGAAGGTCATACATTCGACCAGCACCGGCTCCGGATTTTTGCGAAGTTCTTTAGCCAACTTGCTCAGGGTATGGTAAACCTCCAAGATGTTATTACCATCAATAATGACCGAACGCATGCCGTAGCCTGCTGCCCGATCAGCTAGCTGCTCGCAGCGATATTGCTCCTGTACCGGTGTAGACAGGCCATAACCGTTATTTTCAATAATAAAAATGACAGGCAATTGCCAAACCGCAGCCGTATTCAAGGCTTCATGAAATTCGCCTTCACTAG
>JALEHC010000214.1 GCA_022763215.1 Saprospiraceae bacterium | reverse complement strand
GCATACACTAAAATCTGGTCTTCAATTTGCTCGTATCGAAGAAAATAGTGCTTTTCAAAATCTCCTTTTTGTACGCTTCCGCGAAATTCGCCTTGCATTTGCCGAAAGGCAAATGGCTTGATCAGTATGTGCTGGCAAAAGTCTAATTGTCGCCGGCCATAAGCTTTATAGAGTGCTTCCTTTGCACCCCAGTATACGTGCAAATGCTCAATTTTTGTCGCTTCTGACAAGCTTTCCGTTTCGGTAGCACGCATAAACTTATGCGCAATGCGCTCAATCCGCGGTACAATCCGCTGAATATCGATCCCCACGTCACCCGGAGCAGCAATAGCTGCTGCAAATTCGCCAGAATGAGAAATTGAAATTTCAAAATCAGATTGCTCCAAATGAGGTTTTCCAAATTCGTCTTTAATAAAAATTCCTCGTTTATCACGACCCGACATCTGATGCACCAGATGCCGAACGGCACACCACTGCGTACGTCTAGCCCCTTTGATAGTCGCTAACTGTGCAGCTTCTGCATTGGACAACTCCAACTGATCCAGAAAAAAAGATTCGGATTCGGTGATCCGCCAGATGCCCAATTCACCATCGGGCTGCAAATCTTTATGAAAATACAATGGCATACCTAAAAACTATATTTATCATTGCTTGTCTAAATGAAATAGATGATGAAGTTAATGAGATGAAACTGAAAGCAAAAAAAATCGCACAATTAAGCGGTCACAATGCCGCCATCTATGCCTTGTCCGCTGGCAATGACCAACAGCATTTTTACTCTGGTGCTGGTGAAGGCTGGATCGTCGAATGGGATCTGCAATCGCCTGATCTGGGCCAATTGGCCGCCAAAGTAGAAACACAGGTTTTTTCTCTACTGCACCTGCCTGATCACCAACTTATTGTTGCGGGTAATATGAACGGTGGTGTCCATTGGGTCGACCTCAAAGATAGTGACCAAACCCGCAATATCGCTCATCACGAAAAAGGTGTTTTTGGAATTATTCGGATAGCTGATGCCGTGTATACGATTGGCGGACAGGGCATGCTTTCGAAGTGGGACATTGGGCAGAGACGAGCAACAGAGAGCCTTTACCTAAGCAATCAAAGCCTGCGAAGCATTGTTTTTAGCGAAAGCAGAAACGAAATTGCGGTAGGGTCAAGCGACAATAATATTTATCTGCTCGATGCCTCAGACATGAGCCTCAAATACACCATCCAACAGGCACATGACAATTCGGTTTTCAGCCTACACTACCACCCTACTCAGGCTATTTTACTAAGTGGTAGCCGCGATGCCCATCTTAAAGCCTGGGACTTGATGAGTTATCAGGAAGTTGTAAGTCATCCTGCTCATTGGTTTACGATTAACGATATCAAATTTCACCCTTCCGGGAAATGGTTTGCAACAGCTAGTCGCGATAAAACCATCAAAATATGGGATGCAGAAGAAATAAAGTTGCTGAAAGTGTTGGAAACTGTCCGTGATCACGGACACGTCAATTCCGTAAATCGCTTATTTTGGTCAGCTCATAACGATTATCTGATTTCGGCCAGCGATGATCGCTCTATGATCATTTGGCACATTGAAGAAGATTAGTCTTCCTTATCTGCTGCCTCTTCTTGTGCCCGGATATATGCTGGTGTGTAATGAAGTACTTCCTCTTTTTTGAGTATAGTGAAAAATGATTCCAGATAGTCCATTAGGTTTTGCCGAGATTCCTCGCTCAGTGGCTTAAAATCTGCAACATACTGCAATATCTTCACCCTTTTATGTAACAGAAAGGAGCTGGCTATTCTCAGTTCTCGGTCATCTTCTGAACAGCCTAAAAATCGTCGGTCACGGCAGGTTTCCATGTAATAATCCAGGTTTGGCGTGGCATAAGGCGCATTGACTAGGCCAGAAAAGTCAAAATCATAAGGCACGACAAAAGCTTCGCTGCTATCCTGAGGCTGAAGTAACTTCATATTGCGCACCATCGGTAAAGAATAGTCTGTATTACCGATCATAAATTCAAATAAATCTACAATATGATTGGCCTGTGAATGCATTTGCCCTTTCGGGAAATTATAACAGTCTTCGCACAAGTCAGCATCAAGTCGGTCAGCCATCTCGTCTTCATCTTCAATCAGTATGCCATATCGTTTGAAACTTGATCCACCTTGCGTATTGATGTATTTGATTTTCACCAAGTGTGTGCGTAGGTGACGATCTGAAATAAACGTATATAATTGATAAGCCAGATACTCTCTTAAAACGTACTCATCAGCTACCCAACTATCAAGACAAGGTGTTACCAGTTTTATCTTTTTTTTCTTCTTTTTGAGGCCAGCGGCCTCAAGGTCCTCTTTATCAAAACGTAACTTGAGAGGCGGAACCGCACAAATCCGTTTGCGGTATTTACCGCGTGTTTCCAATTCGATATTCCAGCTTTTTTCCTCCTTTCGGGAAATACTATAAGAGAGTCTGGCAGGAAATCGGTTATCGGTATTTTTTTGCGCAATGATTGTGTCTAGTGGCAATTCCAAGTCAAACTCATCGACCTCACTTAGTAGTTCAAATATCGAAGACTTGACGAGTAGATTTGGCGTAAAGCCAGACGGCCAGTACCATGCAGAACAAAGTAAAGCCATACAAATAACTAGGGTAATGCTAAAGTTTCTCATACGTATCCTTGGTTACTAGACATTAAATTAAACAATCCTAGGCGCAAAAAAATCCTTATTCAGGTAAAGTATTTCTTAATAATTTGGTGTGTTCAGATTTTGAAGAAAAAATGCAATTCAAAAGTTACCATACCAAGTGAATGCAACTCAAAAGTAGTGATTATGAAAAACCATTAACAATTTGATCGACAAATGCTTCTTTCATAGCATTTTGCTCTTTCACTTAACCTAAATTTTCTATTTTGGTGTGTGATTTTTTATCGCAAGCAGAATAATCTAAGTAGTTTGACGGAATTACAAACAAGTGAAATTTTACAAAGTCATTCACCTGTTCATAATTTTGATCCGTCCCTTATATCACGAGAAAAATAAACATCAAGCCAATGTCCACCACAAAAGTAGTCCATCATAGCCTTCTCACTGATTATGACATCAGCCTTTTTCGTTCCGGGAAACACGCACGTATGTACGAAAAACTGGGCAGCCATATCATCAATGTAGATGGAGAATGGGGCACACAATTCTCCGTTTGGGCACCTAATGCACAGGCCGTTTCGGTAATCGGCGACTTTAACAACTGGGAACGCACGGCCCACCCACTAGCTCCTCGCTGGGACGGATCAGGTATCTGGGAAGGTTTTATTCCGGGCGTAGGTAAAGGCAAACTCTACAAATACCACATTCACGCCAAAGATGGGCGTCACCTTTCTAAAGGTGATCCTTTTGCGCTTTTCTGGGAAGTTCCACCAAATACCGCTTCTATCGTTTGGGAATTTGATTACGAGTGGAAAGATAAAAAGTGGATGGATGACCGCCACGAATACCAGGGCCTTGACAAACCCTACTCGGTATATGAGGTACACATCGGCTCTTGGAAAAAGAAAATGGGCGGTGTAGAATCACTCAGCTATCGCGAAATGGCGGACGAAATGGTAAGTTATGTCAAAGAAATGGGCTTCACCCATGTGGAGTTTATGCCGGTGATGGAACACCCATATTTCCCATCTTGGGGGTATCAGATTACAGGTTATTTTGCACCGACTAGTCGCTTTGGTTTACCAGAAGACTTTATGTATTTGATGGACGCTTTCCATCAAGCAGGTATTGGTGTCATACTCGATTGGGTGCCTTCTCACTTCCCGGCAGATGCTCATGGTCTGGCTGATTTTGATGGCACACATTTGTATGATCACGCTGATCCTCGTTTGGGTTTTCACCCAGACTGGAAGAGCTGCATCTTTAATTATGGCCGTTTTGAAGTACGTTCTTTTCTGATTTCCAATGCTTTATTCTGGCTCGACAAGTTCCATGTTGATGGGCTGCGGGTTGATGCGGTAGCCTCGATGCTGTATCTCGATTATTCTCGTGAAGAAGGCGAATGGATACCAAATAAATATGGTGGCAATGAAAACTTGGAGGCCATTTCATTCCTCAAAGAATTTAATGAAACGGTTTACAAAGAATATCCAGACGTTACGACCATTGCCGAAGAATCAACCGCTTGGAGTGGCGTTTCGCGTCCGACTTACACAGGTGGGCTAGGCTTTGGCCAAAAATGGATGATGGGCTGGATGCACGATACCCTGGATTACTTCAAAAATGATCCAGTACATCGTTCTTACCACCACAATGCTATCACGTTCAGTTTGGTGTATGCTTATTCTGAGAACTTTATGTTACCACTTTCACACGACGAGGTAGTTCATGGCAAAGGCTCATTGATGCAGCGAATGCCTGGTGATGAGTGGCAGCGATTTGCCAATCTTCGTTTGTTGTATACCTATATGTTTACACACCCGGGAACTCAGTTGTTGTTCATGGGTGGAGAATTTGGCCAGACTTCTGAGTGGAACTTTGAAAAAGGGCTGGCGTGGGATTTATTGGAGTACGACTATCACAAGGGCATACAAGAAACGATCAAAGGTCTTAACCAACTTTATCGGACAGAACCCGCTTTATTCGAAAAGCAATTTGAGCAAGAAGGTTTTGAATGGATTGATCATGGAGATTATAAAAACAGTGTGCTTTCCTATCTCCGCAAAGGAAAAGATGAAGATCGGGTAGTTGCTGTGATTTGTAACTTCACACCTATTCCAAGGGAAGACTACAAAGTCGGTATTCCATTTGATGGCACCTGGAAAGAAATTTTTAATAGTGACCGCAAAGAATATGGCGGCTCGGGCTTTCGCCCAAATGACAAACTAAAACCGGTTGAAGGTGATACACATGGTCGTTCGTTTGAACTTTCCGTGAACCTTCCTCCCCTCGGAGCCATTGTACTGGAAGGAAAAGCCAAGAAGAAAAAGAAGGCAGCTCCGAAAAAGTCAACAAAAGCAACTAAATGATCACAGAAGTTTTAGTTCGTTATACACACTTCATCGCCATATTTGTCTGGGTAGGCGCTTTAACAGCAGAGCATCTGCTGTTGAAGCCTCAACTCAGCAGACTAGAAATAAAAAGATTGGCTCGCATTGACGGTATTTATGGGCTGGCAGCCATCGTAGTGGTTGCAGCAGGTCTGACACTTTGGTTTTGGGTAGGCAAACCAGCTGAGTTTTACGACAAAAACTGGATACTGCACACCAAAGTTGGTTTGGCCGTTATAGTCGGATTACTATCCATTTATCCCACCGTATTTTTCATTCGCAATCAAAAAGGCCCTGCTGAGGAAATTGTAGAGATTCCAAGCAATGTCAAACTACTTGTTCGCATCGAATTGGCACTTATGCTGGTTATCCCGCTTTTAGCTACCCTCATGGCCAAGGGCATTGGTAATGCTTAGTAATGCAAGGGATGAAAATAAATGCCACCTCGTGATGTAATTTCCAAGGCTGGTGCTGGAATTTTTATCCAGTTGAGGGCGTATAGCAATGAGCGTAAAAAGCGATTTTTCACATTCAAGCGATTAAAGTCGATATCGAGCGACAGATAAAATTGTCTGTAACGTGGGTAATCATTTGCCGAAAGGCGAAACGAAGCCTCCCCTTCCATCCAGGAATTATCAAAACCACCGTACATATTATCTGCCCCATAGCCAACTGCAACGTTTAGCCATCGCGGAATCCAAGTGGGTGTGTTTTGCTGAAAAGCTGAAATATTGGCCGATAGCCAGATGGTCTGACTATTATAATCTTTTAAAAAACGTTCAGCCGGATTGCTACCGTACAAATCAAGTGCCCGCAACCGCAGAGAACTTTCCACGCCTCCATCTTCCGAAAAAACAGGAATATCCGGATAACCGCCAAAGCGAGAAGAAACTTTCATGATAATTCGTTGTTCCTGCCAAAGCATTTCCTGCGTAGCAAAAAGCCCGACGCCCAAGGTATTGAAGCCCATATCAGCCCACGAAAAGCCCCATTTTGCCGAAAAGGCATCCATGACTTCAATCGTACTCTGGATGAGCGTACCTACACCAACAGCAGTCCACATAGCCGAACGACGGTTCATTCCGGTCCAACGAGCGCCCTGAAAACTGATATTGGAAATCGTGTAAGCCGAAAAAAAGTGGCCTACTTTATCCATATCTTCCCACTCTCCCATATCGTCGAAGGTGTGGAAACCAACCAACTCAAAATCTTTATACCAAGCGTGGTACAAACCGACGGAAGTTGCTCCATAGAGTGCTGTGCCAGCTGAAACAGAAGTCCAGAAACGGCCAGCATGCAGGCTGTCGGCTGGCTGTAGAAAAGGAAGGCGGGACTGAGCAGATGCCAGTGGCCCGATAAACAGAAAAATCAGAAAAATGTGTATTTTGGATTTCATGAAGAGCGGCTTGTAATCACAGGCAAGTTACTTCAAAATGGAAGGATTGTAAAGCTTATTTGTAGTTTGTGCTATAATTCTGCCTCTAAAAACCAAAAACATCATGAGTAACCACCGTAAACTGCAACAACAACTTCAAACATGGGTTGACCAAGACATCATCAGTGAAGAGCAGGCAGAGCAAATTCTTGTTTTTGAGGGGGCTGCTCCGGCTCGGAGCTCTGCAAATTGGGGGAATATTATTGCGGGCAGCCTGGCTGCACTTTTGATAGGAGGTGGTATTGTTCTGATTTTTGCCTACAATTGGGAAAGTCTGGGTAAGACAGCACGGATAGCACTAAGTTTTCTTCCTTTGATCGCGGCACAAGTACTTTATGGTTTTGCCTATTTTAAATATCGGAATGAAGTCGTTTGGAAAGAAGCGGCCACCGGTTTTTTAGCCACGATGCTAACCGCTTGTATCGCACTAATCAGTCAGACTTATAACATAGGCGGTGCGATGTCGGACTTCATTTTGTTGTTACTAATACTCGGCATCCCGCTATTGCTACTAATGCCTTCGGCATCTGGTATATGCTTATACTTGGGGGGGCTTACCTACTGGGCTTATGCAGATGTGGATCAATCTCCGACCGGGTATTGGTTATTGTTGTTACCTGTAATATTCTCTATTTGGCAATTTGGCCAGCAGGAAGGTAGCAAAATCAGAAGTCATTTTATCATTTGGTCATTTGCAGTAAGTTTTGCAATAAGCTGGTTTGGAGCACATTGGAAAGCCTCACTGGCTAGTTATTTGCTGGGGACTTCATTTTGGTTAGCTGTATTTTACATGGCAATTATTCCGAATTATGCTCGGCATGCCATGCGAACGGTTGCGCTATTTGGTATTTTTCAGATGAGTCTATTATTGACCTTTTTTTATGACTGGCGAGAAGATCAGATATTCCCTGAATTTAGTTTTGAAGCAGGAATTCCATGGAATGATATTTCCCAAATGGTAGTTATCCTGATAGCGGCTATTTTGTGGACTTGGCTATTAGTTGTCCGCTCCAAATGGAATACTTTGAGTTGGAGTGAACGTGGTTTTATTCTTTTTCCTTTGTTAATTTTGTTGGCTGTGCCATTGGGAGCCTCTCCCTTGGCTTATGTCGTATTTTTACTTATGAATGCCTATCTTTTGGGACTTGGCATCCTGCTTATTCAGGAAGGTATAGAACTGGTAAATATGTCGAGAATAAACCTCGGTTTGCTTGCATTATTGCTATTAGCTGGGGTTCGTTTCTTTGATAGCAATTGGAGTTTACTACTAAAAGGATGTGCATTTATTTTACTGGGCATTATGGCATTATATATCAGATGGCGAATTGTAAAAAACTTAGAAGCAACAACGACCTAAATTTTTTGGCTTAAAGCCAAAACCTAAACAACTATTTTACAATGACTTATAAATATTATTTTCTTCCTACACCCTAAAACCCTTGCTTGATGTTGAATAAAAACATACATTTGATTTAACAATAGATGAACACGCCCACATTTTTCCAACACTATCACTCCACTAAGAACAACTCACACAACCAATTGAGGAATAACAATATTACCTCTCATATTTACTTTAGCAGGACAATTCATAAAGTCACTAAAAAACACTAAGATACAATCATAGAGATGGTTGTAACTTGTGCATACTAAGCATGAAACAAATTTAATAATAACCTCTCTTTTTTTTACTTCCGTCTTTACTAACAAACAGCCCCAAGTTTCCGGGCAAACCAACACCTACAACTTAGATGATACAGTTCACTATTGAACTGCATCCCGACCATTCAAACACTTGCGTGCAACACTAAGGCAGTATAGCAAGCACACACATTCAGTGCCCCTAACAAGGGGTTGTAACATTACTTACCCTTTTAATAGTCATTTGTACAGACTGCGGTAATTGGTACCAACAGCTGATGAGTTTGCTATGCTTGCAACTAAGCGAGTTTGACAAATTTACGAATATACAACAGTTACGAAACATGATTAACTTAACCAAACTTAGTCTGACAGTGGCATGCATTGTTTGCGGTATGACCTTGCTTCATAGCCAGGTCATACAACAAGCTAAGACCCAAACTCAGCATAAATGTGGCATTTACACAAAAGGTGCAGAAGCTTTTCAAATACCCACCTCCTATGACATTCGCTTATCCGATCGGTTTGGCAACCAATTTGTGGTTGAAGAACTCCAGGCAAGTCAGGAGGCAGGATTTTGCGAAAGCAATAGCCCCTTCCTTCTCGACTTTATCGGAGGATTTACCGATGCTGAGCGGAGTACAATCTGTCAGGTATTTTCTGATTTATCTGATTTGATTACCGCTCAGCAAGGTAATATCCTGATTAAAGTGATCAAACAACAATTGGCAGAAGGTGTTTTTGGCGCTGGCTCGCCTATTTACCTTCAATCTCCAAATGATTATTGTAACACAAAAAATAGCATTATCTGGGAACAACTAAATACGAGTACAAACTTCAGTGAAATACTGCCTGCGAACTTCGCTTCCGGTGTTCTGCGCATCAACTCAATGTTGCCACCAGGAGAAAATTGGCATACACTGGATATGGATATCGTCGAAAACCAAATTCCTGGTGTTGAAACTGGCTTCGTCGATCTGTACACCGTTGCCCTGCACGAAGCAATGCACATTCTTGGATTTGCATCGCGTATATCAGCTGACGGCTCGCCTTATCAAGGCTTTTATTCCAGATGGGACAAACACCTTTTTGTTAAAGACGAAAACGAACAAGACAATCAATCTTTTAATAGCTTTTTGCTAAAGCATGAACCGGAAGGTAACTGCTGTAGTGATATCAGTTTTAACCAAATATTATTTCCGAATATGCCCAATGATCTGATTCATCAGTGCAATACTCCAGGGCAGCCTTTTAGCGTGCGTTTTGGAGGTGCCGATGGTGTTATCATCAATGCCAGCTACGCTGGCTTTGGCTTTAATTCGGATGTTGTGCTCAGAAACCAACTGAGCCATATTAATCAAGAATGTGACGGCAATTCCCATGTCATGCACTTCAACATCTCAGATGGCGACCATCGTCGCCATCTGAGTCAAACCGAAAAAGAAATACTCTGCCAACTCGGTTATAATGTGGTTGGAGCCAACTGTAATGCGTGCAAACTAACCGCTGTGAATGATCAAATATTGGCTGACTTTACTTATCTCAACATCCATAAAGCGGATTTGCTGGCCAATGACTTATTGCCGGACGGTTTTGATGCTTCCGCAGATATTACCATAGACCCTGATTTTGGGGATGCAGACTTGATACAACTTCAGCCAACAGCGACCGGATGGCAACTACAAGGCTTGTTTCCAGGGCAAGTGTACGAATTTTGTTACATCATTAATGGTTGTGAAGATCAGTGCGATCGGGGTATTATTCGCGTAAGCTATCCGCCAAATTACGAACAGCTTCCGCTTTGCGAAAGCATAGCTTGTGATGGCGACAACTTGTTTTGTTATGGCGATTTTCAGGATTTTGAAGCAGGTCTTCACTACCCTTATTATGCTCAATTAGGCCTTGAAAACTGCCACCTCTACAATCCAAGTTATTTCAATTCACCAGATATACTAGAAGAAACAAACGGAAACAAACTGGCTCAAATCGTAAACGCTGGTAGCAATATCGAAATCTTGACCGTTCCACTTAGTCAAGCTATTCAACCCGGCTGCCAACTGGAATTGAGTTTCGATTATAAAAGAGCCATTGGGAGTGCCAAACCTAATATCAAAATATTTGCAACGCAGCTAGATCCTTGTGAATTAGGTACGGCTCCAAGCAATAATGGAATTACCAATGCAGGCTATTACACTTTGTTGTCTGAAGGTATAGAAGTCAGCAATTATAGCTGGCAGAGCTCAGACCCAATTTACTGGTACAACCATACAGAACAGCCAGTCGAATATATCACTTTTATCAACCTTAAAGAGCAAGGTGGGAATAGTAGCCTGCATCTTGACAATATTTTTCTGAATGCATTTTGTGATTATCAACTGCAGGTGCAATCAGAAATCGAGCAGAACTGCATTGGCCAGACAATGGAAGTCCACTATCAGATTTGTGCAGACGAAAACCTCGAGGGAAATAGCTCTGTAGCCATTCAGTTTGCCTTAAATGCTTTGCCAGGAGTAGAGCTCACTTCAGATT
>JALEHC010000213.1 GCA_022763215.1 Saprospiraceae bacterium | reverse complement strand
CTATCAAGCTGAATTTCAAACTCCCAATCTGACTCGGCTGCAACCAAGTTGAGGCGGCAGGTAGGATCGAGGTTTTGATAATACAACTGAGCAGGGATGTCCCCTTCAGTACTCAAGAAAAAAGATTCATCACATTCTTCGTTCACAAGTTGTTGTTTGTTTGCCAATCCGGCTTTCCCATTTGGGAGGAGGCAAAAAAACGCGAACACAATGGCGGGGGTAACCATTAACCATTCCTTTTTCATTCCTGGGATATAATTTGTTAAAGACTAAGTAGTTAGACGGAAAACCAAATTTCATTTGTTAATCATCTTGATCCGTCACTTATATGCAAGATAGCTATTTATTCTTTTTACAGAGAATAAACAGCTTGAGCAATTTGAGTGAAGTATTTTACTAGCCTTACGACCAAGGCTTTCTGTTATTCAAAATTACCAAGGTGAGTAGATAAATCAACACAATAGCAAAAGGGATTAAGATAAATCGGTAGGCTGGCAGCAAATACCACAATGCCACTACAACAGCCGTACGTGCCAAGGTATGAAATAGCCCTACCCAGTGTTTGATAATCCAGGAAAAGGGAATCCACATCAGTCCAGTCAATATACCTACGGTCATTGGTAGCGAAGAATAATCTACTAAAAAGAAAGGTATAGCGATAGCATAGACGAGCAAAGCCTGAACGACAGCAGCCATGAACAAACCATCAAATTCGTTTTTAGGCTTATTTTTGTCCATAAAGTTCTCACCGGTAAATTTGGAGATAAACAAGCCGAGGTACACAATGCTTCCTGTACCAATAAAAATACTCCAGACTGCTATAATATCAGAAAAGAAAATACCAATGATACCGATGATTGCCCATACGATCAGCCCTGCCAGGGGCATGGCAATAAATGGTCGATTAGAAAAATCAATACGTTGTTCTTGAAGTGTTCGTTGAGTTGGATTCATGATTAGGTTTCTTATTCTTCTGCGAATTAACTTTTACAAGGTATTCAAAGCATACGCCAAGAAAAAATAATATCGACAGGTATTTGGCGAAAGCCGTTTAATCAAGGTGACAAAAAATAAAATAAAAGGGATAGACACAAATTTCTCGATTATAAACCGAAAAATTTGTAGATTAAAGTAACGGGCAAATAATAAGGTTTTGATCTGCTTCGCTGGAATTTTGATGTAGATTGAGGCGTGATAAAGGAACATAGCCTAAGCTAAGTGACTGAAGAACAACGAAAATATACGTCAAAAGTACAAGAAGGCATCGAAAGATTATTATTTAACCGTTACTTAAGTACGCAAAAGCAAAAAACATTATGATTACCCGTAGTTCTGAACTATTCCCACCTTCTTTGCAGCTAAACGAAGATGAAATAGCTGCCATCGACAGACTAGTACCGATCCGGCAGCATGCTGCTGGCGATATTTTGCTCAGGGAAGGCGCTGTAGCGCGTGAGTCTTATTTCTTGCTTTCCGGCTGCATTCGCAGTTATTATTTGGTAGATGGCATAGAGAAGACTACCGCTTTTTATACCGAATCCGAGCCAGTTGCTTCTCACAAAAGTTATATGACTCAAACACCTGCCAATCATTTTCTGGCTTGTGTGGAAGATTGCACGGTAGTGGTGATGGAATATCACGCTGAGCAAGAGTTGTATCGCGATTTTCCTCGCCTCGAATCGGTCTGCCGGATGTCGATGGAAGAAGAATTTGGCAAACAACAAGAGCAAATGGCTAATTTCATTATGAGCTCTGCCGAAGATCGCTACCTCGAATTACTCGAAAAACGAGGTGATTTGGTGCATCGCGTACCACAATATCAATTAGCCAGTTACCTTGGAATAAAACCCGAATCGCTGAGCCGCATCCGCAAGCGTATCGCCCAGCGAACGAGCGTTTAAGCCATTACCTGCAAAACAACGTTTCCACGTTTGTGGCCTGCCTGTACATACCGGTGGGCTTCTGCTGCTTGTTGCAGATGATAGGTTCGGTCTAATACGGCTTGCAAACTTCCTTTTTGCAAGAGCACTCGAAGCATTTCCAAATCTTCGGGCTGACTTTCTGCATTGCCAACAACAACGCGTTTGCCCTGGTAATTTTTACCGGAAGTTTTAAACATTTTCCAGAAATAATCAAAGGTAAAACCAGTCGATAAAAATACACCTTGTTCGTTTAGCAATGGTTCGCATTCCACGAAAGTGGACTTATCCACAGCATCAAAAATGACGTCATAGCGGGTGTCCCTTTCGGTAAATTCTTCTTGTGTATAATCAATAATATGGTGTGCACCTAACTGGCGGACCATTTCTACATTTCGGCTACTACAGACTGCGGTCACTTCTGCGCCTGCTTCGCGCGCTAATTGCACTGCATAGGCCCCAACAGAGCCCGAAGCACCGATAATCAATACTTTCTGACCAGGCTTTATGTGCGCTTGTTTAAGAAAAAAGTGCGCTGACAAAGCTCCATTAGGCACACTAGCTGCCTCCTGATAGCTCATGCCTTCCGGAATCTGCGTGATCACACTGTTTTCATCAAGGCAAATGTATTCGGCATAAGTGCCGAAAAGTTGGTATCCAAAAACTCGGTCTCCTACCTTGTATTTGCTTACTTTTTCACCTACTGCTTCTACTTCTCCAGCTAATTCAGTGCCCAAAATCTGGTTTTTAGGCTTGAAAATGCCATTAAAAAGGCGCACTAAAAACGGATTGGCCTGGCGCATGCGCCAATCGCCGGAAGTGACGGTTGTAGCATGAATTTTTACCAAGATTTGGTTGGGCTTTGGTGTAGGTTTAGCAACTTGTTCCCATTTTAAAACTTCTGGCGAACCATATTGCTGATAGACGATGGCGTTCATTGTTGCTGCTTTCATAATTATTGAGTTTTAGTCGGTTGTGATTCCCTCTATCGGGATTGATAACTCAAAGTTGCAGCAAAACGCAGCGGTCTTCATTGACTTAAGTTAAGAAGCGTATTTTTTTCTATTTGCCCACCGGAAAAGAATGAACAACGCTTATAATCAGACTTATTGGATGTTGCATCATTTCCTTATCTAAAGTTGTCAAATAAAACTTTGCACCTAATCGAAGTACGGAACCTCTATTGTAATAGTTTACGCATAAGTCCATGGCAAGAAAAAAATCTCTCTGGAAGGGCGTGAAAAAATTGATGATATCTTCATCCAGCTCAGTTTCGACCGGTATTCGGAAAATAAAACCCGGTTTGGAGGTTCTTGGGTTAAGCTTAGTGTTAACAACCTGGTAGAAATAAAGATTGGAAGAAATGCCCGTTGATAGACGACCATCTTTTAATAGAAAATGGTCAAAGCCTGCAGTCCAAGCAATAGTATGATGAGTATGTGCTAATGTCCGAAGTTCGCCTCTTCTATCTTCATGGGGGATACTTATATTCGATTTTATAGCTGTGGCTACATCTCTTAACTTCAGTCTGTGAAGGGTGGAATAATACATGAAGCTATATCCAACTCCAACAGTAACGCCTAGTTTTTCATTGATTGATCTTCTATATCCTAATCCAATTTCAGGCGTGAACATTAATCGCCAAGCTGTAACATCACTAGCGGAAACTAGGTTTCGCTTTTGCGAACTTATACTATAAAATTGAGGGTGAGTCGGCAGGACAATTTGTCCTTTTTGGCCAATTAGAAAGAGTGGAGTAAAAAATAATATTAACAAGAGCTGCGTTTTCATAACTTTTTCTTAAAAAACGATATTAAGTTGAAATTTGCTGCTTTTGGATGGTTGAAAAAATAGATTTACTAATCCATCGGGCAGCACGTACCGCCCCATCCATATAGCCCGGAAATTGGGCGGCAGTCTCTGAGCCGGAAATGTAGAATCGTCCCTCTAAAAATGCTTGCCGAAATATTGGATGACCATTGTTTTGATGTGGAATAGGCTCCGTATCATACGGATGATAAGTAAATGTTTCTGCTCGCCATACTCGATCTTCATAATCTAAATAATCATCTATCACTGCACCATAAAACTTTCTGAGCTGCTGCAATACCTGTTGTTTTCTGTTCTCAAAGTCGAAACGATAAGTAGAAGGATGCAAAAATCCTTTCAATCCAAAATATTGGCCACTTGGATCCGTGTGGTCATGACATTCAATAATCGGCCCGACATTACTAAAAATGGTACCACTAGTTTGTGGCTTTCGCCAAAATGCTTCTTTAAACCGCAATCCAAATTTAATTGATTCGCCCATCCAGGTATGGGTACGGGCAGCAATTTCGTATACTTCTTCTGGTAAATCAGGCAATTCGACCGTCTTTACCAGCAAATTGGGCGGTAAGGTACTGACCACGATGCTTGCTTTCCAAGATTGATTCTGCGTGTGGACCAAGAGCCCATTAGCGGTCTTTTCTACCTTCTGAACAAGCTGTTCATACTTGATTTGGCTGGCAGGTATGACTTTCGTCAAATGCTCAATCAGTCGACTACTACTACCATCAATGCGGTAGCTAGGCTCTGGGTTAGGTGGCAATCGAATTAGTTGAGCTGGTGCTGTTGGCTGACTTTCGTAAATAGCCAGTCCATTTTGATATTGCTCATATTTGCCAATACCAAAAGACGCCAACAATTCGACCAAAGCAGTATGTTTATTACCTAACCAAGTCGCACCCATTTCGATCGGAGCTTGTTGGGCTTTAAAACTGGTGAGTATGCGTCCGCCCGGCCTTTGGCGAGCTTCCAGTACATTTGCCGAAAGGCCGCGCTCTTGCAAAAAGTAGGCTAGACTTAAGCCACTCAATCCGGCTCCTATGATGATTATTGGAAGATTATTATCTTGCATGTTAGCATTCTTATAACCGATAAACAGACCAAATGCCTAAAAAGATGTTGTTTTTTGTAGGCCTGCTTTTATTGGCGGCTTGTCAGCCCACAGATACGCCCACAAGCAAATATCCACGATGGGTAGGCGATATTTCTGCTGATCCTGAATTAGATGATGCAGATTTCACAGCTTGCAATGAAAAATTAGCTGCACAATACTTTCATTTGGGCCAGCAACTGCCCTATAAAGGAGAAAAGTATGCAATAGAGCAGGCTTTCGCCAAACAATTTGTCCCTAATCCAGCAATCAAGCAAAGCGGATTGATACGCATTCGGTTTATGGTCAATTGTGAAGGCCGTGCCGGCCGATTTAGAATGATTGCCATGGACACCAACTATCAAGAGCAACAGTTTGATCCATACATCACAGACCAACTCATGGAAATAACTAAATCATTGGATGGTTGGGAAGTCGGAATGCGGAAAGATGAATCTGTAGATTATTATCAATACCTGATTTTTAAAATAGAAGATGGTCAATTAAAAGAAATTATGCCATGAAGTTAGTGCTTACCCCTATGTTGTTGTCTTTTCATCTTTTTTTGCTTTCGCAAAATTGTAATGCTTATTTGTACCAAGGCGATACTTGCCAATATGAAGCCTGTATAATTGCTGAAAAACGAGCGGGAAAATACCAGTTTTCTCGACTTTATCAGGAAGCCCTGGATGAGAGCATTGCGCGTTGCGACCGTTTTTCGCATGCCTATCGACACAAGTCAGTGGCCTATTTGAAAAGTGGTGATTTTCTCAATTGGAAAAAGCTCATGGACAAAGCAGTTGCGCTTGATCCGGCAGAGCACTTGGGCTATCGTGGCTGGTGTCGGTACCAGTTTTTTCGGGATTATCGCGGAGCGATTGCAGATATTGAACGATTAGATAGTTTGGTTACCTATGATATCGGGCATTCGGTAAATAGCGATTATCATCTGAATGTGGCCAAGGCGATTTGCTACAAGGCCATTGGCCAAAAAGAGAAAGCCCTTCAGATTTTGCGAAAGCAACTACAAGAAGAGGACCATTTGGTAGGCATTTATGATTACCTCCATCTTGGAGTATTATTGATGGAATTAGGCCGAGATGCAGAAGCGCTGGACGCATTTTCGCGACAGCGAACACAAAATGACCTGGCAGAAATTTACTATTATGAAGGAATTATTGCCGCAAAAACAAACCGAGAAAAGGCTATAACCTTATGGCAAAAAGCCAAGGATATGTACTTGGAAAACAAGCGAATGTATGATCATTACACCTATCCGTATGATCAGGTATATTTGGCGCAAATAGAAGCACGGATGGCAGAAAAGGAGTAAAATATAGCTAGGGCATGGAACTATTTTGCTTTTTTTGGATGTTGTAAAAATGTTCTGATCCCAAAAACTCACCACTCGATATCAATTGAGCACTCTTAATTTTTTAATAAACGATCTATAAACAAAATGAAAAACCTTATTTGGACCATGTTGTGTCTAATGTCGTTCTCCGTCATGGCACAAAAAGTAAAGCTACGTGATGAAAACTTTAACTGCCAAGAAATTCGCCTTCCAGACAAAGTACTTGATGCCAGCCTTAAAACGTACAAAGCAGAAATTGTGGCCAATAGCCCTGCCATCTGGGATGCTGGCTTGAGTCGGGTTGATATCGAGAAAGACTACCTTAAACTGGATGGTTTTCAACGCGTTAACGAAAATCCGGATTTTATCATCCAAATGACGATTGGTGATCTTGATATCATAAAAGAGGAAGTCAAAGAAACGCTCAAATCCGTAAAAGGAGGAGATAAACCAGACAATAAACAATATCATTACGTTTTTCACTACACCCTACCGCTTGATTTGGCGTTGCAGCCAATGGGAGAAAAAGTCTATCTAAATCCGGTTCGGAAAAACCAGATAAAGAATATAGCTGGAAAGACGTTTACCTCACCAAAGTTTGATACGCGTACAGATGCCTACAAAAACAGAGGTAAATACTTGTACCAGTGGAAAAAAGAACAACTGCGTAAGCATGTATTGGCTTTATCCGAAGCTTTGTCAATGCAGCTAAATGATCGTTATGGATATCCGTCTCGTCCATACCGCTACGAATTGAAATATGCAAAAGTGAAGAAAGCTCCTGAGTTTGAGCCTTTCAAAGAAGAAGTAATGGCTATGAAAAGCTTGTTAAGTTCACTAAAAGCACATGATAATATCAGTGAAGAGGTGAGAACACAAGTAAAAGAGCAAGCCAAGGCATGGGGCGCAGCTGGTGAACCACTAGATAATGAAGATAAGCACCAGGGCCGATTGAAGGGAGCTTATTGGCACAATGCTATGGTGATTTCCCTGATCATCGGCGATTTTGAAACGGCCAAGATGTATGCTGGAAAGCTACAGGAAATTGAACAAGAAGAACGCGAAGCCAAGCGCGCATTAAAGCGTATTGCAAAATTGGAAGAAAAACTTCCATCTTGCCGCGTTGACAGCCGTCACTTTGAGTTTGGGATCGAAGATGAAACCGTAAAAGATGAGATGGCAGCTAAAAAGGCAGCCTATTACCAAGATAAAGCAGCGGAAGAGCGTCGTATTGCCCTTGGTTTACACGATCAGGCCAGAGAGTTTCCTACCAAGATTGTTTACAATGATGGAACCGAATTCAATGGTTTAATTGTAGTGGATTACCGCAAATATCGTGATTTTAGCTTCTTCCTTGGCGGAAATGTGCGGGCATATTCTGACGATAACGGGGTGATTAAACCACATAGATTGGTCTATTCTCGTATGAAAACGTTGGATATTGGCGATCGCAAGTTTGAAATCTATGATGATCGTGGGCTTATACAAGGAGGCGGCGAAGCCGCTTTCAAAGTATTGGAGGTGATTAAGAAAACAGACAAAATGAACTTGTTTTATTCGCATCCAAGAACAAGAGACGAGGCAGAGACGGGTAGTATCAAACCTCCTTATTATGTTCAAAAAGCAGGGGAGGACGATATGGAAAACTTGAGCAACCTAAAGTACACGCTTAGCTTCCGCAAAAACTTTGCAAAATATATCGAAGATGATTGCCCAAAATTGGCACAAACAATCAGAGATAGTAGCTATAAAGTAAAAAAGAAAGACTTGTTGGAGATCGTTGATCTGTACAACAACAGTTGTGAATAAAACGAAAACCTGCTGTGAAAAATCCTATTTTGCAGCAGGTTTTTGTATAGAAAAGAAAAATATTCGTTTTTTTGCGAAAAATTGCAAATAATAAAATCATGCCATTTTTCATCACTTAGCTGTCGTTACTGTTTAAAATGAAGCAGATTATAACCATCAGTGTAGTGTTAAAATTTAGGTAAAATAGGAGAGGGGGATGCATTAATCCGCTGATTTTATTATGTTTGTAATACTTGTCCATTAACCGAGACTTTCTCCCGAAAGCATTTAAGAAAAAAATTACAAAGCCTTTATTTATTATTTTGAATTAATCGTTCCCCGATTAGTTCCTTTAGAACCTAGAGTAATTTTTACTCTACCCACTTAGTGTATAAACACAAGGACAATTTAAGTCGCTCAGCTGATTTCAGTTGGGCGATTTTTTTTCTTGATAATCAAGACAATACAGCCGAAGAGTAACCTGTTTTTAATTTCTGCTTGAAAGGGAAGCCATTTTTTTATACATTTACATCGTACACGATTTAAACGTAAACGATTAAAATGAACGATAATAAAACTACAACACTACAAAACTTAGCCAGAATCCTATTAGGGTCATTTATGGTTTTTGCTGCAATTGGACACTTTACTTTTTTGCGGCAGGAATTTCAGGCTCAGGTACCAGATTGGTTGCCAATAGGGAAGGACTTAATTGTTATTCTTTCCGGTGTGGCAGAAATTAGCTTGGGGCTAGCCATGATATTTTTAAGCAAACATAAAGTGCTTACGGGCAAACTTTTAGCCTTATTTTTTATTATAATTTTCCCAGGTAATATAGCTCAATACATAAATGAAATTGATGCTTTTGGCCTGGATACCGATGGAAAACGGCTGACGCGATTATTTTTTCAACCTGTATTGATCCTGTGGGCATTATGGTCTACCGGAGCACTCAAACAATTATTTTCAAAAGACCAAAATCAATAAACATGAAAAATTTTTATGAACTGGAAGCTGAAAATATCAAAGGCCAACAGGTAAAAATGGAAGAATACAAGGATAAACTGGTTATGGTTGTAAACACGGCCAGTAAATGCGGTTTGACTCCTCAATATGAAGGCTTGGAAGAATTGTACCAAAAATACCGCGATCAGGGATTGGTGATCCTTGGTTTTCCATGTAATCAATTTGCTGGGCAAGAACCTGGAGATGAAAGCGACATACAGGAGTTTTGCCAACTTAATTATGGGGTTAGTTTTCCAATGTTTGCCAAAGTGGATGTCAATGGCAAAGCAGCCCATCCAGTGTTCAAATACTTGAAATCAAAACTGGGTAGTATCTTTGGTCGAGGAATTAAATGGAATTTTACAAAATTTTTGGTTGACCAAAACGGAAAACCGGTTAAACGTTTTGCACCAACGACCAAGCCCAAATCAATAGAGCCTTACATTCAAAAAATGTTATCGCGATGAATAAAGAGCAGATTTTACATCTGGATAAACAGTTGTGTTTTCCGCTATACGCAGCGTCTCGCTTAACTACTAAATTATATGCTCCACTTCTGAAAGAGTTGGATATTACTTATCCGCAGTACTTGGTTTTGCTGGTTCTTTGGGAGAAAGACCATTGTAGCGTAAGCGAAATTAGCCAATTGTTATACCTCGAATCTAATACGCTTACTCCACTACTCAAACGCATGGAAAAAAAAGCCTTGGTTTCAAGAAACCGGTCGAGTAAAGATGAACGCAGTGTAATTGTAAGCCTTACGGCAAAAGGAACTCAACTGAAAGAACAGGCTGTTTGCATACCTGAAAAGATTGTAAATGCCTTAAGTGG
>JALEHC010000212.1 GCA_022763215.1 Saprospiraceae bacterium | reverse complement strand
TAATGGATCAAACCTGTTTGATCGACAATCCAGCCCGCATTTGGGGTTGCAAAAGAAAATCTTGCTACTCCAAAACCAAGATCAAGCAATTCCCAACTAAGTCCGCCATCGGTTGTTTTGGCCATTTGCGTACCTTGCTTTGCATACCCTAGATTTTCGTTGAAAAAATGCCAGCTGCTAAGATTATTCGGAATACTTAGGGTGTCCCAAGTAAGCCCTTCATCATAAGATTTTATTAGATAGGTTTCTTGCCAAGGTTGAATGCCCGTGTAGCCATTTCCGATGAGTAGGGATTCATTAATATACTGAACCGTTCTAATCGATAAGGCTGGATATTGAAGGGTTTCCCAACTTTCTCCATAATCAAGAGATCGATAAATGTAATTATTAGAGCCCATCACCCACGCTTTGCCATCTTCCGTGACTTCCAGGTTTCTCAAAAAATAAGATCCTGGTACTTTTTCTTCCCAAGTAAGCCCGCCATCTTGGGTGACAAGTATAGCTTTCTGGTCGCTATCTGCGCCATAATGACCACAAGCCATTACGCCTCGATTGGCATCAAACATCTTGATTTCGTAGATCAAACGCTGTACACCATTAGCTACCGGAGGTAATTCGATTGGCTGCCATGTTTGGCCGCCATCAGTTGATCTATGCAGGTATGGGCCATAAAAGGCATGTGTAAACTCCAATTCATCAGAAAAACGATGCACATACATCGAACCAAATGTATCGACCACATAATCAATTTCCCATGTATCGGCAAAACAGACCGGAACATTTTCTAAGAAACGCGGATCATTTGTATGGCAATCATTTCCTACAAGCAATGAAAGACTATAACAGCCCGGGGTATCATATTGGTGCGTGGGATCTTTTTCTGAGGATTGATTGCCATCACCAAAATCCCATTCGAATACATCTGCAAAAATACTGTGATTGTCAACAGACAAGAGGTACTCGTCTATTGATGCATTGTAGCGGATTTGAGGTTTGGCACAAGCAAGTATATCACAAAATGCTGCTTCTTCTTCATTTTGCCAGAGCAATTCATCACCTATTTTGGTGCAAACGTATACATCATAGCCCTCAAAGTCTTCAAAAATCGGAAACAATCCATTCTGGATATCACCAACTCCTTCAATCCAGGAAATGGTATAACCATTTTGGTCTAAATCAAATCGCATCCGTTGTTCTCCATTTAGCAAAGTAACCGGATATTTATCTGTCACCACAAAATTTTGATAAAACCCCTCTGGCACAACTTCCCCAACTTCAAGGTCATAATCAAATAATAATCTGGTCGAACAACTACCAAAAACACGATACCCTTTCTGCCCTTCAATCTTTAAATAAAAGGGAATACCGGAATCATTTCGATAAAAGCGGAGTACTTCTTCTCCGCACAACATAATTTTATCGTAATAAGTTAAAGCTGTCGAATAAGTCCCGTCAAAAGCATTGAAGTGATAGGAATTAATACTCAATCCCTCTGTTGAAAAGTATTCCTCCGCAGTTTGTGAAGATAAATGGCTATACATCAGCCCTAAAATGGCAAGCAATAGTAATAATCGTTTCATAGAATTATATTTTCTTCAAAATATAAAAAAAATTATTTTAACGATTTTGCTCCGTCAGGTCGGTTTCCTGGCTTTCGCCAAAATAGATCCAGAAACAAAGGCATACTTTGCGTAAAATGAACACAACTACCGGGCTATGGTTCCTCACCTTCGCGCGTCTGTTCAGTTGCGTTTTCCATTTGGGAATGCTTTTGGTTTGTATACCTTACTTATACAAGCGTGAACAAATGAGTTCCTACAAAAAAAGGGCAGTCCGAAAACGGACTACCCCTTAATCAATACATCTAGTATTTTAATAGTAAATGCACTATTGATTACTTCTTCAGGTCGAAGCGATCTAAGTTCATTACTTTATTCCATACGTTTACAAATTCGCGTACAAATCTGCCTTCTGCATCCGAAGCACCATATACTTCTGCCAATGCACGTAGCTGTGAGTTAGAACCGAAGATCAAGTCTACACGAGTACCTGTCCACTTCACCTCACCGGTCTTGCGATCGTGTGCTTCAAACTCATCTTCATCTTCAGAAGTAGCATGCCACTTCACACCCATGTCCAACAAATTCACGAAGAAATCATTAGTCAAGGTCTCTGGGCGAGTAGTCAATACACCGTGCTTAGAACCACCGTGGTTGGCATTCAATGCACGCATACCACCCAACAATACAGTCATCTCAGGTGCAGATAGGGTCAACTGCTGAGCGCGATCGATCAACAATTCTTCTGCCGGACGATCTTGTTCTGGCTTAAGGTAGTTGCGGAATCCATCAGAAGTTGGTTCCAATACTGCCATCGCTTCTGCATCCGTCATTTCCTGCGTTGCATCTGTACGACCAGGCGTAAATGGTACCGTTACATCATGGCCTGCTTTGTGAGCTGCAGATTCTACTGCTGCACAACCACCTAGTACGATCAAGTCAGCCATAGATACTTTTCTGTTGCCTGACTTTGCGTTGAATTCTTTTTGTACGCCTTCTAGTACATCAAGTACTTTTGCTAATTGTTCTGGCTGGTTGGCTTCCCAATCTTTTTGTGGAGATAAGCGAAGACGACCACCATTAGCACCACCACGCTTGTCTGAGTTACGATAAGTAGCTGCTGCAGACCAAGCTGTGAATACCAACTGAGAAATAGAAAGACCTGAAGACAACAACTTTTCTTTCAATTCCGCTACATCACTGTCATTGATCAATTCGTGATCAACTCCAGGAACCGGATCTTGCCAGATTAGTTGCTCGCTTGGTACTTCTTTACCTAAGTAACGAGAAACAGGACCCATGTCACGGTGAGTCAACTTGTACCATGCTTTCGCGAAAGCTTCCGCAAATTCTTCTGGGTTTTCGTGGAAACGCTTAGAGATTTTAGCATAAATTGGATCTTCTCTCAACGCAATATCTGTCGTTGCCATCATTGGCGCGTGGCTCTTATTCGGATCGTGTGCATCTGGTACGGTTCCTGCACCTGCTTCTCCTTTTGGCTTCCACTGGTAAGCACCAGCTGGGCTCTTTGTCAATTCCCACTCATAGCCAAATAGGGTATCAAAGTAGCTATTGTCCCACTTAGTTGGAGTTGGTGTCCATGCACCTTCCAATCCACTTGTGATGGTATCAACGCCACTACCTGTACCGAAAGCACTAGTCCATCCAAGACCTTGCTCTGCGATAGAAGCACCTTCTGGCTCAGGGCCAACGTGTGAATCTGGTGCTGCACCGTGTGTTTTACCGAAAGTGTGACCACCTGCTACCAATGCAACCGTTTCTTCATCGTTCATCGCCATACGTGCAAACGTTTCGCGTATGTCATGAGCAGATGCCAAAGGATCAGGCTTACCATTAGGGCCTTCTGGGTTTACATAGATCAGACCCATCTGAACGGCACCTAGTGGATTCGCCAACTCGCGTTCGCCAGAGTAACGCTTGTCACCCAACCATTCTGTTTCAGGACCCCAGTAGATATCTCCTTCTGGCTCCCAAACATCTTCACGACCACCACCAAAACCAAATGTTTCAAAGCCCATTGATTCTAAGGCGCAGTTACCTGCAAGAACCATAAGGTCAGCCCATGAGATTTTGCTGCCGTATTTTTGCTTAATTGGCCAAAGCAAACGACGAGCTTTGTCGAGGTTAGCGTTATCTGGCCAGCTATTCAATGGTGCAAAACGCTGTGTACCAGAAGTAGAACCACCACGGCCATCTGTTACACGGTATGTACCCGCACTGTGCCATGCCATACGAATGAAGAAAGGACCATAATGACCATAGTCAGCAGGCCACCAGTCCTGTGAGTCGGTCATCAAATCATAAAGGTCTTGCTTAACCGCATCCAGGTCAAGGCTTTTAAATGCTTCTGAATAATCAAAATCTTCGCCCATTGGGTTGGACTCAGCAGAGTGCTGGTGCAAGATTTTTAGATTAAGCTGGTTAGGCCACCAGTCTGCATTTGAATAAGCTCCGGCTGCTGTGTGTCTCTGTGCCGGTTCTAGGAAAGGGCATTTTCCGCCACCTTTACTCTTGTTAACCATATGTGATAAGTTTTTTATGTACGTTATTATTTCACGAAAATACTATAATGTGTATTTATTTAACTTATTAAGCTATTAGTTATAGTTATAGCTAAATGAGTGCTTTTTGAAGTCTTATTTTTTAGAGATTTGCTTTGCGACCAGGTAGGAGTATTTTGGAATGCACCTCAATAAATAAAATGATACAATTAGAAAAATGTTCAATCCATAAACCCTTTTTCTGATTTTCTGAAAAACAAGATCAAGAATCAATTATCTGGAGCATTCTTCAAGAAATTGTTTGAATTTCGTAATTATCTAAACGTCAAAAGACTTATCTTTTCGAACACCAAAATGACTATACCTTCAACCTAACAACTTAAAAATTAATCATATGGCAATATTCAATTTGAAAATTAACGGTAATACACAAGAAGTAGATGTCGATCCGGCTACTCCTGTTTTGTGGGTACTTAGAGATCATCTCCAATTATCAGGAACCAAATACGGCTGCGGTATCGGACAATGCGGTGCCTGTACTATTCATCTTGATGGTGTAGCCATGCGATCTTGTTCTCTACCCGTTTCTCAGGTCGGTGACCAGGCTATCACAACTATCGAAGGCTTGTCTGATGATGGTAGCCATCCGCTTCAAAAAGCATGGGTGACGCACGATGTACCTCAGTGTGGCTATTGTCAAGCTGGACAAATCATGAGTGCTGCGGCTCTGCTAAAAAACGTTCCAAATCCTTCTGATGAAGAGATTGAAGCTAGCATGAACGGCAATATTTGCCGATGCGGAACCTACTTGCGTATCAAGGCAGCCATCAAAACAGCTGCTAATTCCTAAGCAAAAATCCAATTCAATATGAATCTTATCAAAACAACATATAACAGACGATCTTTTCTCAAAAATTCTGTACTCACCGGAGGTGGTATGATGCTCGGATTTAGTTGGTTGGCTTCCTGCCAAACCGAAGCAACCGAAACCGCCATGACGATGCCGGAAGAATGGTTTGATATCAATGCTTATCTGAAAATAGGTGATAATGGAGTAGTCACCATTTACTCCCCAAATCCAGAATTTGGCCAAAATGTAATGACTTCTATGCCCATGATCGTGGCAGAAGAATTAGATGTCGACTGGAAAAAAGTAATCGTTGAACAGGCTCCTTTTAATGCCAAGGCTTATCCTCGCCAGTTTACCGGAGGTAGCCAGGGTATCCGACGTAGCTTTGATGGTCTTCGAATGGCTGGCGGTGCTGCAAGGCATTTATTGCGCCAAGCTGCATCAGATATGTGGCAAGTTCCTTTCGAACAAGTTACCACAAAAGAGGGGGTATTGTACCATAAACCAAGTGGTAAATCTATCGGCTACGGTGAAGTCGCTTCGGCTGCCGCCAAATTAGAAGTTCCGGAAGAAGTACAGCTAAAGGAAGTGAAAGACTATAAAATAATTGGTAGCTCCCGGAAAAATGTCAAAGGGAAAGACATCGTAACCGGTAAACCTATATTCGGTATTGATTATCAACAAGAGGGAATGCTTATTGCGATGATCGCGCATCCGCCTGCATTTGGCTTAAAGCTAAAATCAGTAGATGATTCGGCTGCCAAAGTCATGCCAGGCATCAAAGATGTGTTTACCATCAAGACATACAAAGACGATTTTGAAAAAAATCTCTTCGATACCAACGCCTTTCCTGAAATGGTCGCTATCGTCGGTGAAACTACCTGGCAAGTGATGAATGCTAAAAAAGCCCTGAATATCGAATGGGAACCTATCGAAGATAAAACCGAAACACTCAATATTTTTGGTAATAAGCGCCCGGTTCACGTTCCGGCAGGTCTGGAAAATACTACGGATCATATCGCCATGATGAAAGAAGCAGCAGCAAAACCTGCCGAAGAACTTCGCAAAGACGGTGACCCGGAAACTGCTTTCCAAAATGCCGCTAAAGTCATCGAACGTACTTATTCTGCGCCTTACCTGGCCCACAATTGTATGGAACCGATGAACTTTTTCGCCCATGTGCAAGGCAATAAGATCAAACTGGCCGGACCAACCCAAGCTCCGGAATTTATGGAAGCTACAGTTGCCGCCAGAATGGATGTCCCCATCGAAAATATCGAAATCGAACTAACACGTATGGGAGGTGGATTTGGCCGAAGAGCCTATGGCCACCACATGACAGAAGCAGCCCTGATTTCGCAAAAAGTAGGTGCTCCGGTGAAGTTGATGTACACTCGTGAAGATGATATGACGTTTGGAATCTACCGACCAACCTACACCATTACTTATCGTGCCGGATTAGATGAAAATAATAATCTGATCGCTTTTCATGTAAAAGGGGGCGGTGTTCCGGAGCATCCGGTTTTTGCCAATCGCTTCCCGGCAGGGGCTGTTGATAATTATCTGGCAGAAGGCTGGAAGATTGACTCCAACATTACTATCGGAGCATTTCGCGCTCCGCGCTCCAATTTTACAGCAGGAGCCGAACAGTCTTTCCTGGACGAAGTAGCAGAATTGGCAGGCAAGGATCCGTTTGATTTCAGACTGGAACTACTCGAAAAAGCAAAAACACAAACGGTTGGCAGAAATAACGATTACAATCCCGATAGATACAAGGAAGTATTGAAGCTTTTGCGCGAAAAATCTAATTGGGATCAATCGCCTGAAGGAGTGCACCGTGGCGTATCTGCTTATTTTTGCCATAATTCTTATGCAGCACATGTGCTGGATATTCGGATCGACAATGGCAAACCAGTGGTTGATAAGGTATGTTGTGTCGTCGATTGTGGTATTGTCATCAATCCAGATGCTGCCGCGAATATGGCAGAAGGTGCTATTATTGATGGTATTGGTAACGCTTTCTTTGGTTCGATGACTTTTAAAGATGGCCAGCCTCAAAAGAAGAATTTTGATACTTATCGAATGATTCGCATGAGCGAAGCACCAAAGAATATCGAAGTTCATTTTGTGCAAAACGAAAAGTCACCAACCGGACTTGGCGAACCGCCTTTCCCTCCGATTTTTGGGGCAATTGCCAACGCACTATATAAAGCGACTGGCAAACGTCCTTATGATCAACCATTTTTGAGCGAAGGCGAAATGCTTGGCTAAAAATATAGACAAATACAAGCGGTTTCAGATCGAGCTATTCTTGATTTGAAGCCGCTTTTTAATTACTGTACAAAAGTGCGGCTGCCGCTTTACTCATTTCCCTAAAATCATGTCCGACTTCCGGAACGGTTTTTAGCTGCCAATTGAACGGAAGTTGGTCACGGGCTGCAACTTCTTTTCCTTTGCGGAAAAAATATTGACCTCGCGCAAAACGGCCCAAGCCCTGCTCATCAGCAGTCGGCGAGCGGAGCAGCGTACCTCTATTTTCTTGTTCATTATCTTTTTCTCCCAATAACAATATCAACGATTGCTCAAAAATTGCTTTCCATTGTTGATGGCTAGTCGGATAGCCCTTTTTGCCGAAAGGCATAGCAAGCGTAGTATCTGGTAAAGTGTAAAAGCCAGCATTGGCAGCCACGATCCGATTGGCTTTGGAATATGGATAAAATAATGCCATTCGATGCAAAATCTGCCCACCGGCAGAATGGCCAAACAAATCGTACTTGGTTTGACTCGATCCTAAATGAGTAACTGTCTGCTCAAAAACATTATCAAAAATATTAAACAGCCACTTACTCGTATCAGGCTCAATTTGATACTGAAGATTTTCTTCCGTTAATGCCACCTGATTTGTATTGGCTACTCGTTCTATACTTTCTTCCAAATTCAAATGTTGGATAAGCCCTGCCATGTGATAATCCTCGAAAGGATAATCTCTTTCAGGAAAAGTAAGTGAAAGAATCAAAATATTATTCGCTACTGCGGCTTCTATCCAGGCATCGCGGTATTCGTAACCGTCTCGGCCTGCTCCGGGAATAACCATCAATATATTCGAGTAGTCACTAAAATCTGAGGGCAAATAATAGTGAACCTGCACCGTATTGGCCTTTTGAGAAACTAAAAAAGAACCAGTCCCTTGTTGCATTTTGGTCTTTGAAAGTTGCTTTGGTTTTTCAATGAGCGACATCTGGCAATGCGGACAAGTGCCTGGTCTATCAAAGACCAGCGTATCACAATCTAAACCGCAGGGCATACAGATATACTGCTCCGGGACAGACTGGCAAGCCCCAAATAAGATGCAAATAAAAAATGCAAAAAGAAGTGATCTCATCTGACTGCAAATTTTAATAAAAATGAAGCTTCATCCCTTCATGGCTGGCAACAAAACCAAGAGATTCATAAAAACGCTTGGCTTGTGGCCTTTTTTTGTCGGTTGTGAGTTGCAATACATGTGCGCCTTTGGCTTTCGCCAAATCAATAGCATACTGAAACATCTTGGTGCCCAGCCCGCTTCCTCGGTGCTCTTTCTGAATGCGTACGGCTTCGATTTGTGCTCTCAAACCTCCTTGATAGGTCAAATAAGGAATAAATGACAGTTGCATCGTACCAATGATGGTGGCATCTACTCCTTCCACCACCAATAAATATTGATATGGATCAGCATCAATTTTTGCGAAAGCTTGGAGGTAAACATCCGGTAGTGGAAGCTGGAAGTTTTCTCTGGTTTTTCCCAGTTCATCATCCGCCAGAAGCTGAACGATGGCAGTCAGATCGGAAATAGTGGCTTGGCGTATATGCATAATATGTAAAGATACAAATTGAATGAAAGAAAGCCTGCCATTTCCCGAAAGGGAGATGACAGACTTCTACCTGCTTATGCGGTTTCTACCACTGCTGGATTCCAGACACCGGTAGCTGCAGTTTCACTTACAAAGGTCGAAAATGATTTAGGTTTTCTGCCCAATACTTTTTCGATATCGGCGGTAATTTTATTATTCTCAGCAGCCGGTAATACTTCCGTAAACAGATAATTGAGCAACCAGATGTAATCTGCTGGCAATTCAATCTCCTTTAACATCTGCGTGTAGGCATCCATGCTGATTGGTGTAAATTGTATACTTCGACCAGTGGCTGTTGCTATTTCATGCACGACTTCTTCAAAAGTCAAGGCAGTAGGCCCTGTTAACTCATAAATTTGGCCATTGTGTTGGTCATTGAGCAATACCTCGGTGGCCACCGCAGCGATATCGCCTGTATCTACATAAGGCACTTTAGCTTCTGCTTGTGGCAGAGCGACATGGCCCGCCAGAATTGGTTCAAGTAAAAAGCTTTCGCTAAAATTTTGATTAAACCAATTGGCGCGAATAATAGTGTGATCAATATCCGATTGGATCACGATTTGCTCGCAGCGTTCGGCTTCTTTTTCACCTTTGCCCGATAGCAATACCATCTTCTTGATTCCACTTTGTTGAGCCAGATCGACTAGTGCCGTAATGCTATCGTATGCGCCGGGCACTGCCAAATCAGGCTGGAAAGTTACATACATTGCATCTATACCTTCCAATGCGGTTGGCCAGGTATCCTGGTTTTCCCAGTCAAAAGCAGGCGTCGCTTTCCGCGATCCTACTCTGACGTGGTGTTGAAGGGCTTGAAGGTTTTGGACTACTTTGCGGCCGGTTTTACCAGTTCCGCCAATTACTAAAATGTTCTTTTTCATGTTGATTGGTTTTTGAAAGTTGTCGAGTGATTTTTATAGTCGGGAAAATTAATTGGAAGCCTGTTTCATAGCCTCCAAT
>JALEHC010000211.1 GCA_022763215.1 Saprospiraceae bacterium | reverse complement strand
TTAAAAAAAAGGGCGACTAAAGGCCACCCGAAAGAAAGAGAATTAAATTGAACTAAATTTTTATGTAAAAGAACAAGCTTCAAGAAAAAGGGGCAGAATGCAAAAGGTCATGGCTGCCCGATAAATTTTCATAGCTGATGGTCGGTTGACCATCTATTTTATTGTTGACCTAAAAGTATATCGAGATCAGATTATGTGAAAGGCATTTTTTAAGGGAAAAATTTTGATTTTTTGAGGTATATTTTGATTTTATTTATGTTAATGTATTAGTTATTAGTGCTTTATGATTGTGTTTTAAATGAGTAAAATAGAATATAGCCTTTCTAGCTGCCTTCCAGAAAGTCAATTTATTTTTTTTAATACAATGTAAAAGTAGCTTGGTGTTGCTATCTAAAAAAGGAAGATATTGACCTTAAAATATTCAAATAATTGTATTTTAGGCTTGAATTTTTGTTTAAATAATTGGTAATTAAGTGATTAAATATCTATTTGAGTGAAGAAAATTCAAACCTTTGAATATTTAAAGGCATTTTCCCGATCAGAAATACTGGAATTGAAGGAAATGAGCCAAATGAGTCGATTTTCTTTCGAAAAAGAGGAACGTCAAATGCTGGATTTCCTGATCGAACAATATCCTGACTGGGAAGAGGAACTGAGTAGAACCAAGCTTTGTGAGAAATTTGGCTGGACGCATGCACAATGGAAACGCATACTGATACATTTGCGTAAGCTGGTACTTGCCTACATGCAGCTAATTGCAGATGGGGAAGAGCAAAGTCATTGGCAATCTGTAGGCGATTTTCTGAAAAGTCGAAGCCAACTGACTTATGCTGAACGGGCTTATCAACAAGCCGAGAAAAAATTGGAGGCGAAAAATAGACTGGGTATCAGGTATCATCTTGAAAAATGCCGAATTAATCTAAGTTGTTTTGAGGCTCAGGAAGGAATGAAGAATGATATTTCACAAACCAATTTTATACCATTCCTCGAAAGCTTAGATGCCTTTTTTGTTTTTTCCAAATCTTTCGGTGCTTGCGAATTGAGTGGTACCAAAGAATTTCAAGTTGCTTCATTTGAAAACTGGAATGAAGCAGCTGTTTTTGACCAAGCCAAAAAATTGGCCGTTGAGCGTAATAATCCATTCTATCATTTCTTTGTCAAGTTAAAAGCACTAAGAGCTTATTCGGAAAAATCAGATACCGAAATTAAGGCAGATGAACTGTTGCAGCAATTTCAGTTGTTGCGTACTTCTTTGGAAGATCATTATCACTTGGTCGAAGAAGATATTGCTGGTCGTCAAGCATTTGTTATCCTAACCAATTTTGCCATTGCTCAAAAACGTAAAGGGGTACCTGGCTTTGCATTAGAACAATACAAGTTGATGATTTTTGGTATCCGTAGTGGTATTTCGCTCAAAGATGGACAGATTGAGGAAATTCGCTTTCAAAACCTGATTGTATCAGCTGCTGGCAATTATGAATTTGAGCAAGCTGAACAGTTTATCGATCAATATTTCGATAAAATCATTTTTACCATGCCACCAAAAGGCTTTCTACATTTTTGCAGAGCCATCATTTGTTATTTCAAGAAGGAATTTGATGCCTGTATTGACCATCTTCGCATGGTACCAAATTCCAATCGTCAGCGAAATATGATTGTAAAAACCATTGAAATACAATGCTTTTATGAAATTTATTTCGCCCATGAGCGCGATGCAAATCTATTGATCAACAAGATTGAAAACTTTCGCAAATCTATTCGCGCAGATAAAAAAGTAGGAACACCGGTCAAAAACTCCCATTTAAGATTCCTACGGTTGCTTCGACAGATAGTCTGGGCCCAGATTAGAGACAATCTGAGCCCGACTAAAATGGTTAAGTGGCAAGCTGAAGTGAATAAACAAGAACGATTGGCGAATCGCCCTTGGCTTATTTCTGTACTTCAGCGACTTCCACACTACCAGTCCTGATCTTCGTTAATATCGTTGTTTTCATCACTTTCGTCACCATTGCCGTTACCCCCTTTAATCAGCAATAGTTGATCGTCTGTTAATGGTTTGGTTAATTTCTCCAGCTGCTTAATGCTGGTACTCGAATTCTGCTTGTTCTTTTTCATAAAAAATTGATTTAGAGTCGATAAAAAAAATAGGTTGACAGCTTTCCGGCTTTCGCCGAAAAAAGAATTCGAAGCTTCGATTCAAAAAATGGTATACCAAGGTCTGTGCAATAGACGGTGCTATTGCTAAATTTTCAGGTTAATAGGCATAGGGATGGATGGCACCTGATGTGGTGCACAAGGTGTTAGGTCAGCCATAACAGAAGGGTGTTTTACTCCTGTTGGCTGGCAGATGTAAATTTGTTTTGAATAAAATATAATTTGAGAAGAGGTAATGGCACTCCTTCGGGGGTGGGAGCGATTTAGAAACGGAGGATTAATTTAGAAGTTCTTCATAATTTTAATTGGTTTTCTCTTATTGTTGTCTGTTGCATTCACCTTATATACGTAAACAGGGGGGCAGAAAATTCCATGCTGGCAGACAATTTTTTTAAAAATCTAACCTTATTTAAGTAGTCAACCATCCTTTCTCTCCAGTGGGGCGTTCCTATTACTAATTCCGTCTGTGTTTTGGCTAAGTTCCCTTATATATTGGATTGGGCAAGGGCTCAAAATTTCTTAGCTTTGCAGGCGCATCTGAAAAAAGATCAGGAAAACAAGTACAACAAATGTCGGTAAGCGTTCAGCATCTTACAAAGTTATACGGCACACAGCGTGCAGTAGATGATATCAGTTTTGAAGCCAAAAAGGGAGAAGTCCTCGGTTTTTTGGGGCCTAATGGTGCCGGAAAAACAACTTCGATGAAGATTATCACTTGCTATATTCCGCAGTCAGAAGGAAAAGTAGAAGTATGTGGCTTTGACGTAGAAAAAAATCCAATTGAAGTTAGAGAAAGAATCGGTTATTTGCCAGAGCATAATCCTTTGTACAAGGAAATGTACGTCAAAGAATACCTGACTTTTATTGCCGGGATGCACAAGATTCGGAAACCTGCAAAACGGGTAGCCGAAATGATTGAAATGACCGGACTTGGAAGAGAGCAACACAAACATATTAGCGCGCTTTCAAAAGGATACCGACAAAGAGTAGGTTTGGCGCAAGCTATGCTACACGACCCGGATGTGCTCATACTCGACGAACCTACCTCCGGACTTGACCCCAATCAGCTAGTTGAAATTCGAAGCCTGATTAAAAATCTGGGAGAAGAAAAAACAGTTATTTTTTCCACACATATTATGCAAGAGGTGCAAGCTTTGTGCGATCGAGTAGTCATTATCAACAAAGGCCAGATCGTGGCCAACGACTCTATCGAAGTGCTAAAAAGCAAAGTTTCAGGCGAGCAGATCATTACAGTAGCCTTTTTGGAAAAAGCCGATGCGAAGCAGCTGATGCAAATCGAAGGCGTATCGGGAGTTCAAGCCTTACCAAACAATCGCTGGCAACTGATGGCTGCCCAAGAACTGGAAATCAGAGACCGGATTTTCCATTTTGCCGTAAGGCAAAAACTGACCTTGATAGAAATGCAAAAGGCAGTGTCAAGTGTGGAAGATGTTTTCCAAAAATTAACCAGACAAGCAACCACATCATGATAAGATTGGCATTCATAATTTTTGTGGGAATAATCGGGACCGGAACCATGCTCCAAGCGCAGCCAAAAGGGGAGTTGTTTACCATGGCTTTTCGTTTTGAAGATGGTATTTATCTGTCTTTTGAACGTTTGCAAAACAATCAACCTGATTTGAGCTGGGAAGAAGTAGACACCCGCTTGGCCAGCAATCCTAAAACATTTGTCACCCAGGTCGAATATATCAAACGCAACGATGAGCAGCCTTTGGCTATGCAGGATGTCGCGTTTATCGTACTTTCCGGAATACCTTATGTGCGGCTGGAAAAAGGCGAATACCCGAGTGATGCTACGGCTTTCGCCGGATTAAAGGTACGCGGTAAAATTTGCTACTTTTCTTACGAAAAAGAAGTCAGTGAAAATGTAGAAATCAAAGCTTATAATCCACTGACAAAGAAACCATTCCGCAAAGGGAATGTACCTCGAACCAAGCTGGTGGAAGTGCAAAAAATGCTGCATTTCGAAACTGGAGAGATCGTCGATTTTAACTATGTCAACTTGTTACTTTGGATTGAAGATGATCCACAGCTGAAAGAATCAGTCTTTGAGTTGAAACCAGGAGAGATTGATGAAAAACTGTATAAATGTTTGTTGATCTATGATGATCGGAATGTTGTTTACATTGGCGAATAAGTGACGGATCAAAATTATGGATAAGTGAAATTTGTCAGCACAAAATTTCACTTGTTCATAATTCCGTCTAACTACTTAAAACAGAAAAACTGCAATGCTAAGTATATTTTGGAAGGAAGTTCACGCATTTTTTAGTTCCCTGATTGGGTATATTGTTATTGGCGTGTTTTTGGTTTTGACCGGCTTATTGATGTTCGTTTTTCCGGATACAAGTTTGCTCAACTACAATTATGCAACTCTGGATCAACTCTTTGAAATGGCGCCAAATATTTTCATGTTTTTAATTCCGGCCATTACCATGCGGTCATTTGCCGAAGAGCAACAAAACGGAACCATTGAGCTGTTGGCAACTCGTCCAATTCACGATTTTTCAATTATTCTTGGAAAATATCTAGCCAATTTACTTTTGGTTGTTTTTGCTTTGATACCAACGCTACTGTATTATTATACGGTGTATCAACTGGGTGATCCGATAGGTAATTTGGATGCTGGGGCTATACTTGGTTCCTATCTTGGGCTGGTATTTTTGAGTGGCGTATTTGTAGCCATTGGCATATTTGCCTCGAGCGTGACCAACAATCAGATCACCTCTTTCATCTTGGCTACTTTATTGTGCTTTTTGATCCACTGGGGCTTTCTATATTTCAGTAAGCTGCCCGTGTTTTTTGGTACAGTGGATGATATTGTTCAGATGTTTGGAATTGACTACCACTATGCGTCTATCAGCCGCGGAATACTCGATACACGAGATGTGATTTATTTCTTATCGATGATCGGTTTGTTTTTGATGTTGACACTGGTTTCGTTGGAACGCAGAAAGTGGTAATTGATTTTTAAAGACGCAGAAAAGAAAAAACGTTTTTGATGGCAAGCAAAAAAAAGACAAACAGAAAGATGCAATCGCTGATTCAGCTGGGGCTGATAGTCGGGATCATCTTTTTTATTAATATTCTGGCGAATGCGCGATTTGGCGATTTCACCTTGTATCATTCTTTTGACTTGACAGAAGAAAAACGATACACCCTGACCGATGGCACGCAAAATCTACTCGAAGAGCTAGATGAAGTCGTATATGTTAGTGTCCTTTTGGAAGGGGATTTTCCGGCAGGGTTTAAACGCTTACAGCGTGCTACTCGCGAAATGCTGGATGATTTTAGAGGCGTAAGCGGTCAAATTGAGTATACCTTCGATGATCCGAGTGAAGGTACAATCGAAGAAATTAATGAACGTCGTAAAGACTTGGCAAAAATCAGAGTAATTCCCGTTCAGGTAAATACTTATGATAAGTCAGAAACTTCCAAAAAACTTGTTTATCCTTACGCTATATTCAATTATAAAGGGCGTACCCTTCCGGTAAATCTATTGGAAAATGAAACGCCGGGTGTACCACCCGAAGTCAAACTCAACCAATCAATTGCACTACTCGAGTATAAACTGGCCAATGCCATTCAGAAAATTCAACAAGGTGTAGAAAAACCAAATATCCTGTTTACGCAAGGACATGGCGAACTCAGTCCTGAACAATCTTCTGACTTACGTCGATCACTTGGTGTATTCTATAATATCGGTGATCTTCACCTGGATAGCGTTTATTCGATCCGACCAGAAGTAGCGGCTTTGGTCGTAGCCAAACCAAGAGGAAGTTTTTCTGAAAAGGACAAATTCAAGATTGACCAATATGTAATGAAGGGCGGAAAAGTACTATGGATGATTGACCGCATGCGGGCCGATCTGGATAGTCTGTTGGGCCGTGCAGAGTACCTCGCCTTGGAATACTCGGAAGACAACTTTAATCTGGAAGATTTGCTGTTCCGATATGGCGTACGCATGGAACCTAATCTGGTGCTGGATATGCG
>JALEHC010000024.1 GCA_022763215.1 Saprospiraceae bacterium | reverse complement strand
ACAAAAGGAAATTTAGTACCATCTTGCCAGTAGGTCATTTTGCCCTTTTTTGACTCAAGTTGTACTTCCTCTCTTTGAGTAGGCGATTTTAGTTTGAAACAATTATCAAGTACCGTGACGCCTACTTTTTTTGCTTCCGCAAAATCATCAAAATCGTATAATTTGCCAGTGGGCAACATGCGTTGGTCAATGCCTACCATTTGGCAAGAAGGCATCTTGAGTTTTACCTCATCTACTTGTTCACTAATTTGAAAATAAGGATGCCAACCCATACCAAAGGGAATGCTATCCATGCTTTCATTACGAACCAAAAACTGACACTCAAAGCCATTTTTTTCGGACAACTGATAGATCACCTCAAAAGTAAAAGCAAACGGAAAACATTCATCGACTTCATCATGGGTGTAACTGACAATTATGCTTGCATCCGTCTCATTCAGGCGCGTACCAATCACCTCCATAGGCTTGGTCGCTCCAAGACCATGCAGTGCGGTTTCTGTGCTCGGTTCGTTAATGTCAAAGTGATAACGCTGGTCTTTCCACACATAACTTCCATTGGCCAATCTATTGGGAAACGGAAACAAAAGTGTGTTTTTATACCAGCGGTTAATCCGCAATTCCTCAGGCGTTGAAGGCGCATCCAATAGCGGAACGCCGTCCAGAACTAGTTCGGTAAGCATGTTGCCGTGCCCAGGCACACAAACCAATCGTTGGGTACCAGCAGAATTCGTTAAAACGTGTTTCTTGAATGGGCCGTATTGCTCTATTTGGTGATGATACATTTATGAATTAGTTGATACTAAGTGACGGATCAAAATTTTACTTGTTCATAATTCCGTCTAACTGCTTATTGTATGTTAGTAATCTTAGTCTTCTGAAAGTAGTTTTAGCAAAACCCCATTGGTCCAGCCAAATCCATCTTGTACCGGGTATTCACCTCCTCCCGCTTCCAGCGTCATGTCTTGAACATTATACTTCTCCACCATTTTACCGGTGTTTTTATACACTTTAACATTGAGGTCTACCCAACGATTTTTAATGGTTTCTGCCAATTCATTTTGCTCATAATTTCTCAAACCTTGTATCGAAATCCATTGCAAAGGAGCCCAGCCATTTGGTGCATCCCACTGCTGACCAGAATTGTTGACCGTTGATACTAGTCCGCCAGGTTTCAGGAATTTATTCTCGATATTTTGAGCAATACTTGGAACGTGTGCCGGATCAGCTATCTCAAAAAACAGCGGAAACATCCCTGCCAAGGAAGGTACATCGGTATGGCTGCCTTTTACAAAATCATAATCCATATAATAACCGTCTTCATCACTCCAACAGTATTTTTCAATAGCAGCACTTCGAGCCGCTGATTTAGCTTCCATTTCGGCAGCCATGGCTTCCTGGCCATCTGCTGCATAGGCTTTCGCCAAAGTATTTTCCAGATTGTACAACAACGCATTTAGGTCAACCGGAATGATATCCGTCGTATGAATTGTCGCTAAATCCATCGGATCAGTGAGCCAACGACTACTAAAATCCCAACCCGATTCACAGGCCGCTCGAATATCTCGGAATAAGCGATTATTCGGTCGATCGGTTTTTTTGGCCGTCATCATATCATCATGATGCATTTCTTGTCGAGGTGTTGCTTTGCGATCCCAATAACGAGCAAGTATCGTATTTTCATCTACACGGACACAATGTTCAAAAGTAGCTCCCACCTCTGTTACCCGGTCTGCACCATTCATCCAAAAGGCATATTCTAGTTCGAGATAAGGCAAATACTTTTTTAGTACAGTAGCTTCGTCTTTTTGGGCTGCCAATAAATTGATCATAGCGGCATAAAAAGGTGGTTGGGAACGACTATCAAAATAGGTGCGATTGCCATTTGGTATAAAGCCAAGCGAATCGATCAAAAAACTAAAATTATCCACCATATTTTCGATCATGTCTACTTTTCCGCTCTCTTCCAGCCCCAGCATAGTAAAGTAGCTATCCCAGTAATAAATTTCACCAAATCGACCACCCGGCACCACATACGGTTTTGGAAGCGGAATGAGCGTACCCGTATTCTCTGCATCGGGTTCGCGGGTCAGTACCGGCCAAAGAGCATTAATATGTTCGGATGGCGTGCGATCCATATTCGTTTCAAAGTCGGAAGAGTATTGTTTAGGAAGGTCGAAATGTTTCATGACAAAAGCTTCCAAATCAAAGCCCGCTTCACTTTTTTGTTGCTCATATTTGGCCATGATAACAGAGGTCGGGTACTTTGGGATACAATCGACAAAGGTCTTTCCATCGGGAAAAACTTCAGCCATTTGTACCTCTGTAAATAGCTGCCCGTATCTCTCGTCAGGCGGTAAATGCTGCTTTTTTTCAATAGTAACCAAATCCGTCGCTTGTTTGTCATTGCTTTGGCGGCAGCTCCAGAAGGTCGCAGCCAACATGAAAATTAATAAAGTATATCGAGTAATCATGGTGCTATTTTAATTGATTAAGGGCTTGAATATACCAAAAAAGTGGATTTATTGGACTAGTTGTTGAGCATGGGCTTTCAAAAAACAAAATCTACACTTTCTTCTTTATTTTGTGCTGACCCTAAAAAATTTCACTTGTTCATAATTCCGTCTAACTACATACTGATTAACCGACCAATTTGAAAAGCTGTTTTTTCGAGGTTCGAGGCCGTTTGCTGTATGGCTTTCGCCAAATCTGTCGCTTCTTGCTGAATACTAAATGCTGCTTGTAGCCCCATGGCTTCGATCTGTGTCGCATTTGCCGAAAGGCGCCCACACAAGGCAATAACAGGTACGCCCTCTTGTCGGGCTAGTCGGCTGAGTCCACTGATGAGTTTGCCCTGGCTACTCTGGGCATCAATACTGCCTTCTCCGGTAAACAGTAGGTCTGCTTGTCGCAAATGCTGTTCGAGTTGTGCTTTCGCGAGCATATACTCAATACCGGAAGTCAGTTCGGCATTCAAAAAAGCCAGACTACCCGCACCCAGCCCGCCCGCGGCACCACTGCCTGGTACCTTAGCTACATCCTTGCCCAGATCATTTCGGATGACCGTAGCAAACTGCTCAAGACCCGCATCCAGTGCCATGATCATGGCTTCATCGGCTCCTTTTTGCGCAGCATATACATGGGCGGCACCGCGCGGCCCGTAAAGCGGATTATCGACATCGCATAATATTTTTACTTGTACCTCCTTAAGCTCTTTGATGACCTT
>JALEHC010000210.1 GCA_022763215.1 Saprospiraceae bacterium | reverse complement strand
TTTTTCGGCTGAGCCTAGCTCTGCCTCATTGTATTCGGATAAATTTTTTAATGCGCTTGCCATAAAATTTTCTCTTTGTAACAACAAAAAAAGGTAAGACGTTGAGCCTTACCTTTTCATTATGTCTATAAATCACGTTAGTTTATCCTTTAGCAGAAACTCTCGCGATGTATTTGTCGATATCAATACCAAAAGGAGAAGTTGGGAATTCTGCTTTAATTCGCTGGAAAGCTTCTTTAGCTTCCGCAAAATTGCCATTGCGTTCGTGCAACAGACCCAATTTCTTCAAATAGTAAGCTGTAATTACTTCGTTTTCACCAGCAGATACTGCTCTTTTGTAATAGCTCATTGCTTGGTCAAAATCACCCAGTTCTGAGTAAGCATCTGCAATAGCGCCATTTTTCATGACAGGTGTAATCTCACCGGAAGGGCTGTAATCTTTCAAATAATCAACAGCAGCTTCATACTGCCCCAAGTTGAGGTAGCAAATACCTGCATAATAGTTAGAAAGGTTACCGGAAGGCGTACTTCCATAAGCGTCGATGATATCCAGAAAACCACTTTTTCCACCACCTGGATTCGTTAATGCCAGTGCGAAAGAATCTCTTTCAAACTGAATTTGTGCCTGCAACATTTCTGCAGCAGCTTCATCCGCTTTAGGTTTGGCTACAAAATTGTTATAGGCGAAAAAACCACCAAATACAACAACTGCAGCTACCAGGATTCCAAATATCAAATTGCGGTTTTTATCCAAAAAACCTTGTGCCTGGTCGCGTACCTCAACAATGTCCACCAGGGTTTCATCACTTTTCTTCTGATTCTTTTTTCTTCTAGCCATTTCTGAATTTCGTTTAAGCTGGTTTCAAAAACCTCGCAAAAATAAACAAACTTTTGGTTTATCCTGCATTATTATCAATAACTGCTCGATTAATTTTTTTCTTCTTCCACTTACGTGAAATAAGAAAGCGCCTCCATCATTGAATGAAGACGCTTCCAAATTCTTTAATCTTTACTTTACGTCAAGAATGGATAATCTTCCTGAACATAATTATCAGTGTACAATTCATCAGCAGAAGGATAATCAGATTCCTCTGCAAACTTCATGCAGTCATCAATTTCTTTTTTCACATCAGCCTTGATCTTCTTGATCTCGTCTTCTGTGCCAATTTTCTGATCGATAATAAATGATTCTATCATTTTGATTGGGTCACGATCCTTGTACTCTTGTACTTCTTCTTTGGTACGATACTTCGCAGGGTCAGAAACAGAGTGTCCTTTATAACGATAAGTACGCACTTCAAGGAAATAAGGTCCGTTACCTGCGCGTACGTGCTCAGCAGCTTTGCTAAACGCCTCGTGTACCGCAACCGGGTCCATACCATCCACAGATTCGCTTGGCATATCATAAGCCAAACCGATTTTATACATCTCTTCTACATTAGAAGTACGTTTCACGGAAGTACCCATTGCATAGCCGTTATTTTCGACTACGTAGATTACTGGTATTTTCCAGGTCATAGCCATGTTGAACGATTCGTGCAAAGCACCCTGACGTGCCGCACCATCACCAAACATGGTCACGCAAAGGTTGTCAGTTCCTTTGTACTTTTCAGCAAAACCAATACCCGTACCAATAGGAATTTGAGCACCTACGATACCATTACCACCAAAGTAGCGGTGTTCTGCTGAGAAAAAGTGCATAGAACCACCTTTTCCTTTCACAGCTCCGGTCTCTTTACCAAAAAGCTCTGCCATACAGGCATTTGAATCCAAGCCACGCCCCAATGCAATACCGTGTTGGCGATAAGCCGTAACGATAGCATCTTCTTTGCGAATTGCAGATTCCATACCGGCTGCTACTGCCTCTTGTCCGATATAAACGTGACAAAAACCTCTAATTTTCTGTTGGCCATAAGCCATCAATGCCCGCTCTTCAAACTTACGGATACGCAACATAAGTGTATACCACTCCATGTATTGTTCCTTGCTGTAGGCTGGCTTCTTTGACTTTCTTGTACTTGTTTTCTTTTTTTCTACCACTGTCCTATGTTTTTGGCGAATTTTCGCTGTAATTTTTAGTCAATGTCCTTAAAGATAAGGATTAATACAGCATTGCTATAATACTAACATCAATTTCGGGCAGAGGTTTGTGAGCTTCCGCAATTCCTTTCGGAAAATACCCCGCAATAAACCACTGCTTCAGCCCTGCAAAGAAAATATATTCCATTAACTTTGGAAAATGCTAATTTAATTTTTTGGATAATTGTCCTCATTAAAATCAGCCTATGCGCAAGTTTGACCCCACAAGTGAACAATTCTTCACCGAAATTAAAAATGTCACTTCTTATATCGAAAAGAATGGTAAAGTCCTTGAAAATTGCACCTTTCAATCAATCGACTTTTCCAATCATCCTATAGAATGGAACCAACTGGAACTACTTAACGTCACTTTTCTTGGATGTAAAATTCCAGTAGAGACAGAGTTACATTTACTCGAAGCTGGAGCTAATATTTTCAAAGCACCTAAAAACTTACCATACAATGCTTTTCGCCACGAGCTTTACACCTGGGAAGAATTGATGGAAGGCTACGATCCGGAAAATGATCAAAGTACCGATCTGAAAATTTACAAGCATTTCAGCACCCATAAATTTAATCCGAGTATTACCGAAGCTCTCTGGCAGCGTATCCACGACCATGCCATGGATGATGCTTTACGCGAATTGCTCGAATTTGACGAACAAGGCATGACGCAACGCAAGTGTGTTGGATTTATGGGTGGTCACAGCACGAAACGAACAGATTCGTTTTACCTAAAAACGGCCCAAACCGCTAAATTACTAGCGGAAAGTGGCTACTTTATTGTCTCAGGCGGTGGCCCTGGCATCATGGAAGCGACCAATTTGGGCGCTTACTTTGCCGGAAAGAGTCATGAAGATTTGCTGAAAGCAGTAAGCATACTGCAACAGGCAGCCCACTATACCGATCCGCAATTCAATGCAAAAGCCATGGAAGTGCTTGACCATTTCCCGGAAGGGGAACCTAGCCTGGCTATCCCTACTTGGTTTTATGGCCACGAGCCCAGCAATTTATTTGCCTCTCATATTGCCAAATATTTTTCGAATAGTATACGTGAAGACACCTTATTGGCGATTAGCCTCTATGGCATTATTTGTGCCCCGGGAAGTGCCGGAACTACACAAGAAATTTTCATGGATGCTACCCAAAATCATTATGGGACATTCAATTACTACAGCCCGATGGTTTTTCTCGGTCGCAAAAGATATGAAATTGACACCCTGATATTTCCACTGCTTCGACAATTGGCATGGGGCCATGAATATGGCAAGCTCCTATTTTTAACTGATGAGCCAACCGAAGTTTTGGCTTGGCTTAAGCAGCATCCTCCCATTCCGGTTGACGAAGACTAATCCTGATTCAGGGCTTCCTTATAAGTATCCAGACACCTTTGGCGGGCTTCTTTATGATCAACTATCGGATCTGGGTACTTATCTGTGTCGTATTCAGGCACCCACTTTTTGATGTATTTGAAATCTTTATCAAACTTTTTTTGCTGAGAATAGGGATTAAAAATTCGAAAATAGGGCGCAGCGTCCGTCCCAGATCCGGCCGCCCATTGCCAACCTCCATTATTGCTCGCCAAATCGTAATCCAATAGTTTTTTTGCGAAGTAAGCTTCTCCCCAACGCCAATCAATCAACAAGTGCTTTGTCAGAAAACTCGCCGTAATCATTCGCACCCGATTATGCATGTAGCCCGTTTGGTTCAACTCGCGCATTCCAGCATCAACGATTGGGTAGCCCGTTTTGCCTTGGCACCATTTCTCAAATTCTTTTTCATTATTACGCCACTCAATACGGTCATACTTTTCCCGAAAGGAAGTGCCGTCTACTTTCGGGAAATGATTGAGTATGTTGCTATAAAAATCTCGCCAAATCAATTCATTCAAGAAAACATCATTCAGTTTCTGAGCTTTCCTTGCCTTTTGGCGAATACTTATGGTACCAAAACGAAAATGTACACTCAAACGAGAAGTCCCTCGTTGAGCAGGAAAGTTGCGGGTTTCGTCATAGCTTTTAATAATCCCTTGACGTACCGTTTTACTTGGAAAATCCAAATCCGATTGCTCAAAGCCCATATCTTCCAAGCTGACTATCGGCAATGCGTCACAGGAATAATAATGATCTTCGTACTTTTCATTCGGATAAGACTGAAAATAATAGGACATCTCTCCATCCTCTGTATCCACCATTTTCTCTTTGAGCTTCGCTTTCCAGGTCTTACTGTAAGGTGTAAATACCACATACGGATCACCATCATCCTTCACCACTTCATCGCGTTCAAAAATGACATGGTCTTTATAATCATGAAATGGGATATCTTGAGCAGATAGCAATTCAGCAATGGCCTGATCTCGTTGTTTGGCATACGGTTCATAATCTCGGTTGGTGTAAACGGCCTCCACTTCATAGTCTTTCAGCAACTGCTCCCAGACTTCTTTGGGTTTGCCATAGCGAACGATCATTGAACTTCCTTTCGATTCAAGAGTCTCCTTAATATCGCTGATATGATTATGAATAAAAGTTACCCGAGCATCCTTTTTATCTTCTAGATCATCCAGAATATTCCGATCAAAAATAAAAAGTGGAAGTACATTTTGATGATTTTTCAGGGCATAATAAAGGCCTGCATTGTCATGCAAACGCAAATCTCGACGGTGCCAAAAAACTGTAATTTTTCCCATTCTGTGCTATTTGTCAAAAACTTTCTTTGCAACAGCATATTTGAAAAGTTGTTCAGATTGGGCAAATCAAATAAAGTGGCTAAATTTAGCCGCACAAAACAAAAACCTGATCCATGAAGACTCCAATATTTTTGTTCATTTTTTTAGCTGGTTTCGCCTTGACAATAAATTCCTGCGGTAATGATGGCAACTCCATCGAAACGCTGGAAAAGAACATGGCAGAAAACCCAAGCCCTGAGACGGCTGCCCAATTGGCAAATGCCTATGTCGCTTACGCGGAAAAAAATCCAACTGATGCGGCAAAAGGTACTGATTATTTGCTCAAAGCATCCGATGCTTACTACGCTACTAAAAATTTCCCGCAAGGGGCACAGGTAATCCGCAAGGCTATCGAAATGCACCCACAGGAAGCAACAACAGCTATTCAGTCAAAGATGAAAGATCTGCGTCTGAAAATGTATAATGATTCCACAGGTCGTATTGATTTCGCGAAAGCGAACCAATTTATCAATATTGCCGAAACTTACGCAGCTGCTCAAAAGGAGAGTGAAATGGCTCCAATGATGTTGCACCAAGCGGGAGAAACTGCTCGGTCAATCAGAGATTATCGTAAAGCCCTCGAAATTTATGATATGATTTATGAGCAATTTCCAGATTTCGAAAAAGCCCCACAAGCTTTATTCCTTAAAGCATTCACCCTAGATAATGATATGCAACAAAAGGATCAAGCTAGAGAATTATACGAACTGTTTCTGGAAAAATATCCAGACAATGAATTTGCTGATGATACTCAGTTTTTGCTGGAAAACTTAGGCAAAGATGATGAAGAAATCATCCAATCTTTCCAACAAAAACAGCAGGAATCGTAAGTCTTTTCCTCAAACCGATTCTCAATCGAATGATTGGTTGGGAATCGGTTTTTATTCCCCCTACCAATCCGTAAAAGCTTTGTTAAACACGTCTTCGTTAATCTGATCAGAAATAATCTGTACCGCCTCGTCTTGTATCGAATTCAAATCCGTATCACTTCCAAAGTCAAAAAAGAAGGGAAAGTTTTGCTTCCACCCTTTTTCTGAATTACGGTTATTGATATATTCAATCGAAGTATTGATGGTCAAACGGTTAATGGCTACAACTTCGCCTGGCTGTGGTGCCTCAGATGTCACTCTGAAATCAACAATTGAGCCTCGAAACTCAATGTCTGGATTCAGTTCGTCGTATACCAATCTCGATTCCACTCGAATTTTTTCCTTTAGTCCTTCCGTGAAGATGATATCGATACCCGGAATAGCATTGGTAGCATTATTTTTAAATTGAGCAACATAATAGGTCCTTACTTCCGGATCAATACTAATCCCCGAAAACGAATAACAGCCACTAAAGATGGTAGCCAAAGCCAATGATCCTAAAAAAATAATCCTCTTCATATTATACTTTTAGCTCATAACGTTCCTGCTTTGTATTTTGCGAAAGCAAAAGCCGCTATTAACTTTTTATTATCCTTAGATAATTGGACGGATTGTCGAACAAGCGAAGTTTTGATCCGTCCTTTATAATTCGTATTGCTTGATTTTACGGTATAGGGTACGCTCCGAAATCCCCAAATCCTGCGCTGCTTCCTTTCTGCGGCCCCGATGTTTTCGAAGTGCTTTGCGAATCAACTCCTTCTCATTTTCTTCGAGCGACAAATTCTCTTCTACCTCCTCAGAATGATATTGCTGACGAAGGTTATCATCTAAAATAATTGGCCGAGATGGATTGGAGAAATTATCTTGTTCTTGCAGATGCTCGTGGTGATTTTGCTCCTCCAAATGTACTTCTGCCGGATATTTGCTTTGTTCCGTAGACTCACCATTATAATCACCCAGCTGAGGTGCATTCAGACTCATCAAATCAGAAGTATTGCTCACTCTGAGGTTGTTATCCCGAATCAATTCAAAAACCAGAGACTTGAGGTCATTGAGGTCACTTTTCATGTCAAAAAGCAACTTGTAGAGAATTTCTCGCTCCTGCAAATTGGTCCGATCGCCTTCTAAGGCATCAGTCAGCATGGGCAAATTGCGCTGATGAATATCAGGCAGCATTTCAATCAAGTGCTCGGCATCGACCATCTTCTCCTCGCTCATGACCGACAATTGCTCTGCAATATTCTTAAGTTGGCGAATATTTCCTGGCCAGCGGTAGGATTCTAATAAAAGCTGTGCTTTTTCATCCAACTGCACGGGAGTAGTCCGGTACTTTTCAGCAAAATCAGAAGCAAATTTCCGGAATAATAGATAAATGTCCTCCGGTCGATCACGAAGACTTGGAACTTCAATGGGCACGGTATTCAACCTAAAAAACAAATCTTCCCGAAACTTTCCTTTCCGCACCCGCTCCATCAAATCGACATTAGTGGCAGCGATGATACGAACGTCTGTCTTTTGTGTTTTGGAAGAACCAACCCGAATAAACTCACCAACTTCCAATACACGAAGCAGGTAAGCCTGTGTATCGAGCGGCATTTCGCCGATTTCATCCAAAAATATGGTTCCACCATTATAGGTTTCGAAATAACCTTTACGCTCATTGACCGCGCCAGTAAAAGCACCTTTTTCATGACCGAAAAGCTCCGAATTGATCGTTCCTTCTGGGATAGCACCACAATTGATTGGAATTAACTTATTGTGCTTGCGTGCACTCAATCCATGGATAATCTTTGAGAAGACTTCCTTACCAACGCCACTTTCTCCGGTAATCAGTACAGACAAGTCGGTGGATGACACACGCACCGCCTTACTCAGTGCACGGTCTAGTGCCTCTGAGCGTCCGACGATACCAAAGCGTTGTTTGATGGATTGTAAGTTCATTCGTTTTGTAGCTTTATATTACACAATTTCCCCTTTCAGAGTTGCACTTGTTGCATCCAGCACTTTCACCATTGTGTAATCTCCAGGTTTAAGGCCTTCTTTTTTCGGAAACACGATCATTTTATTTTGAGAATTTCGTCCCTTAAAGTCCTGATCAGAGCGTTTTGAGTCGCCTTCGATAAGCACTTTGAACGTCTTTCCGATGTCCTTCTGATTGTGTTTGAAGGAAACCTGGTTTTGCAAACGAATGATTTCCTGTAGTCTTCTTTTCTTTACTTCTTGTGGAACGTCATCTTCCAATTTTCGAGCAGCTAAGGTACCCGGACGTTCACTATAGAAAAACATGTAAGACATGCTATAATTCGAAAACTCAATAATGCTCAAAGTATCCTGGTGTTCTTCTTCTGTTTCCGTACAAAAACCAGCGATAATATCAGAAGAAATGGCACAATCCGGAATAATCCGATAAATAGCTTCCACTCGCTCCATATACCATTCACGCGTATAGGTACGGTTCATCAAATCCAAGACTCTTGAATTACCAGACTGCACCGGCAAATGGATATAATTGCAGATGTTTTCATACTTTGCCATGGTGTGCAAAACCTCATCCGTGATATCTTTGGGGTGCGAAGTAGAAAAACGTACCCGCAAGTCAGGATGCACTTGTGCTACCATTTCCAACAAATTGGCAAAATTGACTTTATTTCCTGTTTCTGGATTTTCCCATTTATAAGAATCCACATTTTGTCCCAGCAAAGTTACCTCCCGATAACCTTTGTTATACAAGTCTGTTGCTTCCGCAACAACACTGAAACAATCGCGGCTTCGCTCTCGACCTCTGGTAAATGGCACGACACAAAAAGAGCACATATTATCACAGCCTCGCATAATGGAAATAAAGGCAGAAACCCCATTTGAATCCAAGCGCAGCGGGCTGATATCGGCATAAGTTTCTTCTCTTGACAAAAATACATTCACGCCTTTTTCTCCCTCTTCTGCACCAGCCACCAAGCCAGGCAAATCTCTGTATGCATCCGGGCCAATGACCATATCCACTAGTTTCTCTTCATCCAGAAACTTCTCCTTCAAGCGTTCTGCCATACAGCCTAAAACACCGACGAGGGTACCTGGTCGGTTTCCTTTCACCTTATCAAACACACGTAAGCGCTTGCGCACCGTTTCTTCCGCTTTTTCACGTATAGAACACGTATTGATCAGGATCAAATCGGATTCCTCCATATTGCGGGTAGGTGCAAAACCAGCTTCGCCTAATATCGAGGCCACGATTTCGCTGTCGCTAAAATTCATTTGACAGCCATAGCTTTCAATGTAGAACCGCTTCCCATCTGTTGCTCCTGCTTCCTTTTCCTGAAAGAACACCTCCCCTTGCTTCGACTCGTCAATGGTTTTGTTGATGCCCTCCAGTGTCGGATTCTGATTATACATTTTTCTTTATTTTGAAAATGAACTCAATTGTCTTTTCCTCAATCATCTGAACCACTTGATAGTTCAAAAACTGGGCAAAAATAAAGAAATTTAACGAACAAGGTGACAAATTGACAGTCTATTTTCCCATTAAAACCTATAATCTACCCGCATCGTCAGATTTTGAGGTGCATCCAATAGTCCAGGGCGCCTCGAATACTCTTGATTAGTTATATTTTCCATAATAAAGGAAGCTTTGATCTCATCGGTTATCTGATAAGCTGCCCGACCACTTATTATCAAAAATCCATTGTTGTTTTCATCACGGTAAGCTCCTAAACCTGGCACGACACCTTCCAAAATGTCATCAATTGCCACAATATGACTATTGTAAAAAGACTCAATCCCCAAAGAAAACTTGCGATAAGTAAATTCTATATCAAACTTAAAGAGGTGCTGCGAACGATACTTCAGAATATTCGTCTTGGGTTCTGACGAAAGTCGAGAATTGCGCTGAGCAATAGATTCATCAAATACGCTTCCGATAGTTGTATCAAACTCCATAAACTGTGGATCGACATAAGTATAGCCCATCAAAGTCGAATAATCTACCTCCCCGATTTTACCTTTACCTGCAATGGTCACTTCTGCACCACGTATTTCTGTACCTCCAATATTCACCGCACTAAAACCAAATCCATACGGCCAAAGGCCGAAGTTAAACTCAATCATATTATCATACTGCGAGATAAACCCAGCTATATCAATAAACCCTTGAAAGCCCGGCAATTGAAATCCTTGCTTCAGCCCCAACTCTGCTGACCAGCCCGTTTCAAATTCCAGATCAGGATTCGGCAATATCTGAATAGCTCCGGCCTGTGTGAAAATAAATTTCTCAGCTACCGATGGGTAACGATATCCTTGTCCCCAACTGGCACGTAAAAAGGTATAATCAGCCACCCTCAAATTTGCTCCAGCTCGAAACACCACACGACCATCTTCTTCATTGGAAGGCTCAATTTCATCAGAATTCACCTGGAAACCCGGGTTATTCAATTCATTGTATTCATAACGAGCTCCAAAAGATAAATTCAAGCGATCAAATAGCGTCTGATCGTATTGTAGATAAGCACCATAATTTTGGGAAGTAAAAGTCGTATCACCATACAACTCCGCAGTAATATCCGACGATAAGGCCACTAGACCAGCCGTTACTACACCATCCCATTCGTCCAGCTTTCGCTGAAATTGATACTCTCCATAATAAGAGCTGGATATATTGCTCTGATTGCCACTATTGTCATTATTTACTCTCAAGAATCGCCCCTGAAACTTATGTTTATTACCACCATTATCATAATAAGTAATATTGGGATCGATATTGTAGCGAATTCTTTCACGAGTCGCCAAGGTCGTTGAATCACCAACATGAGCATTTTCAGGCGATTCCCAATAGAAAAACGATCCACTTGTTCCAGTATTGACATTAGCATTTAGCCCTACAGTCAATCGTTCATTTACTCGATAGCGCGTCCCTACATTAAATCGGCCGTATTTTTTAAAAAAGCCCTTATTAAAAGACTGTTCATTAAAATAATAACCACCTAATACCAAATCTACTTTCCCCATTTTTCGGCGATGCACGGCACTCAGCCCAGAGGTATAAGGCGCATCATCCCACCATTTTTTATCACCATCTTGTGGTGAAAAATAGTGGGTATAAAATGCGGAAAGATTCGTCTCCGGTTCGGATTTGGCGTAAGCCGTACGCACATTGACAATCCCATTTAGCGCAGAAGTTCCATATAAAGCCGAAGCAGCTCCTTTCAATACTTCAATCTGAGCAACATTTTCAATGGGCACATCATCCCAGTTTGGGAATTGGGCATCTGGCTGCAAAATAGGCACGTCATCCACCAACAATAACACCCGACTACCAGCTCCTTGCGAATAGCCTGAACCACCTCGAATATTAGCCTGACCATCAATTATCGTCACGCCAGGCAACTTTTCAATGGCTTTATCTAATTGTGGTTTATTGGTATTATCAATAAGGTCTGGTTTGAGGACTTCCAATGAAACCGTCACTTCTCCAAGTTCTTTTTCAAACTTCCCGGAAGTCACCGTTGCCGTATTCAGAATATTCGTTTGGGCGTCCATTGACACCTCCATCTCATAGGTTTGGCCTTCTTTTATGACAATTTCTTCAGTATATTTCTGATAACCAACATATCGAATCTCCACGGTATAGCTACCAGCATCGAGGTTCAATTCAAAATTGCCATTATAGTCCGTTGTAGTACCCGTATTTCCAGCCATAATCGTAGCACCAATTAGTGGTTCCTTGGTACTTTGATCTGTAATAATTCCTTTCAGTTTTGCGTTTTGTGCTTGCGCAAAAGCCATGAATACAAGGCATAAGAAAGTGATGGATAATAATTTTTTAGTCATATTTTCCATTTTAATATAAGCAGATAAAAACTGCTCAGACATGCAAAAATTAAGTAATTGGCAGGCAAAATTTGGCCTGTTAACAAAAAAGATGGGTGTATTTAAGAAGGATATGTTAGTAGCTTTGAGATAGTGCGAGCTGTAAATTTAGGATTTAAAACGAAATTTCCTAAATTTGTCATCTACTATTCAAGACAGCCCACGAAAATACCCTTAGATTTTTGTTACTTCACAATGGTTTTTGTGAGGAAGTAAGCGACGCTTCCATTATCTTTTTGTGTTTGAATGATACAAAAAGTTATAAATTGCAACACAATTTTCGAAAGTAATTGCTTCCATGATTATGGATTAAGCAACTATTTTCGAGGCTTTTTTAATCGGGCATAAGCCCTCAAATCAGTTTCTAAAACTTTGATTATGAAGAGACTTTTATTCTCAATTTGTTCCATTTTGTTTTTAGCAGCACAATTACAGGGACAAACATGCGACCCTAATACGGAAGTGACTGACGAACAAGTCGTTGATCCGGCTCCGTATACCGAAGAAAACATGATGGCTGGTATTTCTGACACGGCTTGTGTAGGCCAATACTTTGAATTTGCCGTTACTTTGAGCCCACCAGATGTATTTCCATTGACTGGCCAACCAATCAGTAGTATTCAGCTTCCACTGACAGGTGCTATCGATAACCTGCCTGCTGGTATGGAATACTCTTGTAATCCTCCTGATTGTATCATTCCTTCTGATACAGTTGGTTGTTTCTTGATTTTTGGTACACCAGAAGAAGAAGGTGTTTTTGACCTTATCATTAGTGGTCAGATCAACTTTACAGCTGGTGGTTTCTTCCCGATTGCTTTTCCAAATGAGCTGATCGCTCCAGGTAACTACTTCCTGAATGTAAAAGCAGAAGGTTCTGACAATTGTCTGGTAGCAACCAACGAATTAGAGCAGTTTGTACGCATTAGCAACCGACCGAATCCGTTTAGCGGAGAAACCATCATCGATGTACAATCGGATATTTCCGGTGATTTTGCTTTTGCCGTTACGGATATGTTGGGACGCAACATTTACAGCGAGCAAGTACAAATTCTGGAAGGCGACAACCAAATCCGTTTTGACGGAAGTCAACTAGCAGAAGGCATGTACCTTTACACGATTTCTGATGGCAACAATATGATCGCAAAAACAATGATCGTACGCAGATAAGCACACCCGCACTATCTGACAAAACATAATTTTCTCACACTCCGAAAAGACGCCCTCGTGCCCTTGTGGCACCTGTGCGTCTTTTTGTTTTTAATGAGCTTATGATGAAAAAATTTACTTTCCTTCTTCTCTTTTTTTTGGCTTTCGCCAAATGGGCCACTGCACAAACAGGTTGCCCAGATTGTATCGTTACCTTGTCCGATACACTGCCAGTGGATACCATCTTCCTGACTGCGGCTCCGGATGGCCAGGTTGGACAGTATTACCAAGCAGATATCAGCTTCCGGATGCCGAAAACGACTACTCCGGTTGCAGAAGTTGATCCGGATGTACCGTCAGGACTAGACATCGCTTCCATCACCATTAATTCTTTATCCAACATACCGCCAGGGCTCAATTGGGAGATATCCCAAACCGAATTCGAACTCGAAACCGAGACGGATGGTTGTGTCCGTATTTGCGGGACACCGCTACAGCCCGGGCCATACGAAGTGGAAGTCGTATTAACGGCCACTATTTTCTTTATTGAAGAAACTACTTCTTTTTCTTTTCCCATCTTTATTGCCCCTGCTGTGAGTAATACCGATGGATTTACCATTACCAACAATAGTGGTTGTGGCGAAGTCACGGCCTCATTCACCAATAATGTACCTTCTGATAGTCTAGATGGCTTTACTTATTTCTGGGATTTTGGAAACGGCAACTTCACTATGGAAGAAAATCCAGAAGACCAAACCTATTCCACTCCTGGTTCTTATGAGGTCGATTATAGGGCCATAGTCGATACTTCTGGTTATTTTCTAACTCGTGTAGATATTATCGAAACCGACTGTAGTGATATTTTCAATAATGCACCCGACTTGAAAGTAGATATTCTTGATCCTAATGGAGCATTAATTTATGTCTCTAATATCCAACAAGATCAAACAGCCCCAACCAGTTTTAATATGAATGTCCGCATTGATACCGGGATGTACCAAATCAGAGTAACCGATGATGATGGAGGAATCGACGGAAGTGATGATATCTGTGGCACTATCAGCTTTACGCAAACGGATGGTGGTGTAGAACTTTCAGACGGAAGTTTTGCCCTTTCGCTTGATATTTTTCATCCTATTGACACGATCCTTGCCAGAGATACCATCACTGTTTTCCCACAACCATCTCCACCAATTATCAATAATTTCCCTTTTCAAAACCTTTGTGACGGAGAGGAATGGTTACTTACCACTAATTATACCGAAAATGTTCAATGGTTTATCGACAGCATACCGGTTACCGATGGCACCAATGATAGCCTAATCATCAATCAAACTGGTGAATATTACCTAGTTTATACTTCTCCGGATGGTTGCGTAGCTACTTCCGAATCTGTGGATATTACGTTCAACTTGTTACCCAATCCTCCAGTATTTGTCAATGAAAATAATTTACTAAGCGTATTCAATCCCGATAATCTACCTGAAAATTACAGCTTACAATGGTATTTTGGTGAAATTGAATTGGCTGGCGAAACGGAGCTCAACTACTGCATCCCGGCAAGCGGTACCTTTACCCTGATTGTCACCGACCTTGACACCGGCTGCGAAAGAAGTTTTTCCAGCGAAGAAACTTTCGATCCGGATTTCCCTAATTGCGTATCAGACATTGAGCGTATTGCCGGATTGGAAACTTGGAAGGTATTTCCACTTCCTGTAAAAGAAACCCTTCAAACACAAATCATTGCCAACTACAACAAGGACATCCAATGGCAATTGATCAATATGATCGGTCAGCAACAAGCGACTGGGCTATGGCAATTGCAAAGTGGAGCAAACCGCTTTGAAGTGCCTGTGTCGCATTTGCCGAAAGGCATATACTTCCTGCAAATCACGGATGGCGTACAACAAACCAGCCAAAAAGTCATAAAACAATAGAACATCGCATCCTGGAGGGAAACTACTATTCCTTCAGGATGCCACCAAAAACAGCGTTTCAATAGGAATTAGGGAATAAATCCTTAAATTACAGGTGGAACCCATAAATAGTTTGTAAATTTGTAATTAAACCTATTAATAACGCCTTTCGTATGTCGAAAAGCTGTGATGTGTAGCTTACTTGGAACATTGACAAAATGACAGCTCAGAACGAAAAAAGAGAAATTGGCAATTTGGTGGTTGAGGGCATCCCTGAAATTCCAAAAGAAATCAATCATACGCTTCAACAATACCAAAACACCCGCGAAGCCAGCCTCGTTGGTTGGATCAATCAAGGCGAGCACCTGGTTGTTTCTACCCGCTTTGGTGAATCTACGCAATTTCACCTCGTGGAGTCTCCTGGTGCCCGGCGTGAGCAAATTACTTTTTTTTCAGAACCGCTTTTCAATGGGCGCATTTGCCCTGATGATAGCCGACATCAGCTTACCTTCCTGAAAGATCGTGGCGGCAACGAGCTGTACCAGATTTACTTATACAATCTTTATAATAAACAATATCGACGCCTAACGGATGGCCAATCACGTAATGGTGCCTCTATCTGGAATCATGCGGGCGATACCATTGTCTATACCAGCACGCGCCGCAATGGCATCGATCATGATATCTACCTTTGTTATCCCAACTCACAACAAGAAGACCAACTGGTATACCAAGGAGAAGGTTTGTGGTATCCGGTGCATTGGTCACATGATGATGAATGGATTACGCTCAACAATTACCATTCTGTCAATGAGGCTTATGTATATCGACTGCATGTTCAGTCGGGTGAGCTGATTCAGCTTACGCCAAATGGTGTTGACGTGGCTTCTTTGAATGGCATTTGGGCCAAAAACAGCTCTGGCATTTATTTCACTTCTGATTATCAGGATGAATATAAGCAACTGCTATATTATAATATCGACGAAGAAAACTGGACGATTCTCAGTAAAGATATTCAATGGGATATCGAAAATTTGAGTCTGTCTCCAGATGGAAATTTCTTGGCTTTTACAGCCAATGAAAACGGAATTAGCCGGCTTTATTTACTCAATACGGCAACCCACCAATATCAAAGTATCGAGAATTTGCCGGCTGGCCTTTACACACATCTCAAATGGCACCCAGACAGCCAACAACTGGGTATGACCATCAATTTGTCTACTGCTCCGGCCGATGTATATGTATTGGACATCAATACTCAACAATTAATCCGCTGGACTTTTAGTGAAGTTGGTGGCCTGGATGCACATACATTTATTGATCCTCAGCTTATTCATTTTCCGACTTTTGATCAGGTTGAGCAGAAAGAACGCAATATTCCGGCTTTTTACTATTTGCCTAAGCCTGTCGCAAAAAGTAAAAAGAAATATCCGGTTTTGATATACATTCATGGTGGACCTGAAAGCCAGTTCCGTCCTGGATTTTCGCCTCTATTTCAGTATTATTTGAATGAATTAGACATTGCTGTCATCGCGCCAAATGTGCGCGGCTCAACCGGATATGGTAAAAATTTCCTTAAGCTTGACAATGGCTACAAACGAGAAGATTCGGTAAAAGATATCGGCAAACTGATCGACTGGATCACCCAGCAGCCAGAGCTTGACGCCAGCCGTGTTGCCGTAATGGGCGGCTCTTATGGCGGGTATATGGTGCTGGCTTCGATGGCTCATTTCAATGATAGATTGCGCTGTGGCATTGATATTGTCGGCATCAGTAACTTTGTTACTTTCCTCAAAAACACAAAACCTTACCGCCGCAACCTTCGGCGAGTAGAATACGGAGATGAACGCGATCCCAAAATGCGTCAACATCTTGAACGGATCTCTCCAACGACCAATGCTCATAAGATTACCAAGCCGATGTTAATCGTACAGGGCTTAAATGATCCGCGAGTACCGGCCAGCGAAGCAGAACAGATGCTGAATGCCATTCGGCAAAATGGTGGCGAAGCCTGGTATTTATTAGCTAAAGATGAAGGCCACGGCTTCCGCAAAAAAACGAATCGTGACTTTTATACCAAAGCGGTTATCTTATTCCTGAAAAAATATCTCTTAAAAGATCCTCAAAATCATCCCCACCCGAAAGCGGAGATGATTTCTGAGCAAGTTTCCAAGTAATTATTGACGAATAATTTTTTCTGTCCAAACACCTTGTTCACTGCGTACTTGCAGGTAATAAATACCTGTGCTTAGTGCCTTAAGTTGTAACACTTCTTTATCATCTTGGCCTTGCTTTCGCAAAATTAGCTTCCCGCTCGCATCAAATAGTGTCAGTTCCATCTGACGGGCGTTTTTCAGTTGAACAACTAACTGATCAATTGTCGGATTTGGAAATACATGCAACCCATTATCCACTTCTACTCCCTCATTGCTCAACACCTCATCTGCTTCCAAACTTGTATTGAAAATACCCAAACCGCCTCTGAAATTACTGACTGCGATTTCATACAATCCATCTCCATCAATATCTGCTAAGTCTACGGTTGTCGAAGCCCCCACATCAATGTGCTCAAAAACGGAGTCAATTAATACGGCCGAACTATTCACACTACCGATGATATCTTCATACAATTCAATGCGGCCAAAATTAGTGCCCATTAACAGCAACCACTCATCATTTACATTCACCAATTTTGGGGCAGCTTGTCCGGTATCACCGTTTCCAGGTACTCGTGCATCCAAGCCACAACAAAACTGATTATTACCGGGTGCCGAAAAGTCAGAATCAAAAAACGGTGCGGTTGCTGTGCCCGTATTTGCAAAGAAATTCACATTACCATTTCGTTCGCCAATCAATAAATCTGGTAATCCATCATTATTAATGTCACCGATTTCTGGGATACTTTCCTGCCCGATATCAATGCCCATATATCCATACTGGGGCGTACCAAAGGATACCGGGTTTCCAGCACCCCCACTATTTTCTACATAAAATAATTTCCCAAAGAAATCACCAATCAATAAGTCTTCATCTCCATCATTATCTAAGTCTCCAAAGGTTGGAAAATAACTGTACGAAGAAGGAGAAAAAGCAGCCATATCCAAATAATCATCATCCACCAATTCATAGGCAGGAGCAGTTGGTGTACCAACATTCTCAAACAAATAGAGCGAAGAAATCCGGTTTCCAGTATTTGTCTGATAAAACCCATAATTCCCAATCACCAAATCCATCAGACCATCTGCATTATAATCTATAAAAGCAGGACGTCCACCTGATCCAAAATCTAGCATTTCACCTACCAAAAAATCTTTTTGTTGGAATACCAACTGCGGCACTTCGTTTGTCCCTGTATTTTTATAAAACCAACTCACTTCGTAGTCCACCGAATTATTTGGTCGATTGGCCGCAGCTATAAAGTCTTTCACCCCATCTTGGTCTACATCCACAAAATAAGAAGCTGGAAAAGTCGGAATATCCACCGTAAATCCTTGGCTTGGATAGTTAGCATCCTGCGAATCGACATAAGCATTATTACAACTTCCAGCATTATGCAGATATACAATATTGGAAAAACTCAAATCGCCCAAAAACACGTCTTTGTCACCATCATTATCCATATCATAAGCCATTACCGTTGAACCAGCATGCCGATCCTGAGTATCCGGATTGTCATCATCAAAATTGGAAGCACAATCATCAGGTCCATCTGCCAAATCTACTTCGGGTGCAAAGCCACTTTCATAAACTCCACCCCAGCAATCATCTGCTAATAAAAACCGCAAACTATCCAGCCCAAACCCATCTTCTAATGACATATTTTGGTACAAATCAATCAACCCACCACCAATATCAAATGTCAGGATATCTAAGTCTCCATCACAATCAATATCTTCAATCGCGGGTAAATCAATTTGGGTAACCGGTAAATTATTTGGATTGCTAAAAGGAGGCCAATTATTCCAAAAGGGAAGCGAATTATTCACGAAAACCGTATTCA
>JALEHC010000209.1 GCA_022763215.1 Saprospiraceae bacterium | reverse complement strand
GTTATAATTTAAACAAGTGGAGGCTTTAAACCTCCACCTCTAAACATTTACCCATAAAACTACACCACTTTAAGGCGTAGCTTTGCGATAGAATGTTTGACAATTACTTTGTGATTATTGTTATCGACTTACAGTTACAAATATGCATCAATCCGTTTCCGAAAAAAAAGCAAAACTAGCTAGACAAGGCCTATTGAAAATAAAACGATCATTTTTCCTGACCAATGAGATACCCCCCTTCCTAGTCCTTATGGGTAAATCGAGAAGCATCTTTCGGAATCGTAAAAAAGAATTTACTGCCTTCCCCATAAACGGATTCGACCCATATACGACCATGGTGCAAGTCAACAATTCGCTTGCATTGGGCTAGCCCAATTCCGGTGCCTTCATACTCCTCTCTGCGATGAAGCCGCTGAAAAATCTCAAAGATTTTTTTCTGATGTTGCTCTTTAATACCAATTCCGTTATCTGCTACGCAAAATATCCAGTATTGCTGGTCTTCTGTGATGCTTACCTGAATATTTGGAGTGACGTCCTTCCTTCTAAACTTAATAGCATTTGTCAACAAATTCTGAAACAATAAACGCAATTCTGTATGAAAGCCCTCTATCGTTGGCAAATTTTCGAAATAGACTTGAGCTTTGGTATCTGTTATTATCTGGCTCAAATCTTTTTTAATTACGCTTACGAGTAGTTGGGTGTTTATGGTCGTAATTTCTGGATTGCGCCCAAGCCTCGAGTAATCAAGAATGCCTTTAATCAATTGATTCATTCTTGCAACGGCTTCTATAATGAAGTCCATTTGTTTGATTCCGGCATCATCCAACCGGTCTCTATACTTTTTCTGAATACGCTGGGTAAAGCCCATGATGGTTCGCAGTGGTTCCTGCAAATCATGTGAAGCAACATAAGCGAATTTTGAAAGTTCCTCATTTATTCGAGTCAGTTGCATTCGTTGTTGTTGCTCTTCCTGCATACGTAGCCTTTCGGATATATCCCTGGCCAGTACAATCGCATATTCTTCACCCTCAAAAAAAACATATTCTGAAGAGGCTTCATAAATTAGGGGGTTGCCTTCATTGGTAGCAAATTTCAGGTTTTTACGCTGTGTCAGCTGATTTTTCAAATCCTGCCAGCACTGCTGCCATGATTTTTTTTCGCTAGGATGGAGTAATGCATCAAAATGCATGCTTTCCATATCTTGGATTGAATAGCCCAATTGTTGTGATAAAGCTTCATTATGGAAGGTTATCTTTCCAGTGTTATCAACCCATAAGATTAGCTCCTTGGTTTTTTCTATGGAAAACATAGCTTTTCGTATTTCTGATTTGAGTTTGGTCACCGACGAAACATCATTGCTAAAGACCGTAACTCCTTTTATCTGGTCTTCTTCCATAACGGGGCTCAAAGAATGGGAAAAAGTAAACGTTTCTTTATCAACTACGTATTGATTTTGGAAAGTTTTTGTATTTCTGGAACGAATACAGGATTGTAGTGCTCGATTGAATTTTTCAGATGAAGCAGCATCCATGATATCATAAAAACGCTTACCAACAAAATGGTCACTTCCTTTTTGCGCCTCACGGTTAGAATACAAAATGTTGCCATCTAAATCAATAAAGGTAATATGAGCCGTTGTAGCTGAAAAAATAGACTTTAGGCGGGCTTCATTTTCCTTTATTTTTTGCGCTTTTTTAATTTCTTTGCTTATATCACGCGCAATACCAAGTACCACATTGTCGCCCTCGGACTTACTAGTTTCAACTACTCCTGAAATGCGCATCCAGCGGGTTTCGTTACCTTTAAGATATCGGCAAACAACACTATTGTCTTCGCTAAGTCCCCCCTCTTTTAGATGTTTTGACCAGTGAATGGCTGCTTGGAAAATGGGGATGTCTTCTGGATAAACGATACTATTTTCAAATCTTTCTCTGCTAATACCTGCTTTTCCTTCCTGAGCGTCAATCCCCAATAACTTAGATAGACTTTCGTCTAAATACATGATCTCTCTGTCTATATCCCATACCCAAGTACCGATTCGGCCAGCATTAAGTGCCCCTTGGAAACGTAGCTCTCGCCGCTCAATCTGCTTTCTTAGTCGAACTTCTGTAGTAAGATTAATGACACTCCCAAGATAGCCTTCAAATTGACTGTCGCCACTGAAAAGAGGAACACCCTCTATTTGTAAATAAAGGATGCCTCCGTCAGGGGCAATGGCTGTTAAACTATGTTTAAAGCTTTCGTACGTTTCTTTTGAAAGGTGCTCTTTGTTGTTTTGTTCAAGTAGCATCTGGCGCTGCTTATTGTTGCTAACTTGATTTATCCAGTTACGTCCTAGTAACTCGCTTTTAGGAACCCTATGAATTTCTGTGAGCCTTTCATTGACATATATTGTTTCACCAGCTTGATTCGTCTGAAAAATGCCTACAGGCACCAATTTGAGTAGTGCTTCTTGGCGGAGCTGCTGAAGCTTTTTATCAGTCACATCTTGTGTGATACCGATGATGCCTGGTATACCATCTTCTTCATGATATAAGCCTTGACTAACAGCGTAATTAACTTTGTTGTTTTTCAAGAAGCGCCATTCGAGTTTTGCAGTTTGCTTGGTCTGAAGTATATGTTGAATAAAAGCTTTCATCCGTTTAATATCATCCGGATGGGTAATATTTTCGAGCAGGTTTCTGTCAACTGATAGATTGGGCTGATACTTGTCCGCTGGATTCGGATTATGAATGTCAAAAGTATTCTTATCCGCGATTACTTGATCGGTGATGGCATTATAATACCACGAACCAATACCTGCCATATTTAATGCCTTCCGATACTGATTATCGCGGAGTTCATTTTTATGTTGCAGGATTCTTTCTTTCGTCAAGTCAATCATCGTCCCGACAAACCCATATAGATTGCCTTCCGGAGACTTTACTGGTGTAATATTAATTCGTGTATACACCAGTTTATTTTCATCATGTAGCCATCTCAGCTCTTTGGATAAAGGGCGTCCCCTTGCGATAGTTGTTTGCCAATCCTCTATTTGTTGCTCCATGTCGTCAGGATGGATGTTCTGCATGAGGAGTTCTGATTGTAATGCCTCTTTTCCGTTTAGACCAGTAAGCTTCTGTGTCTTTGGGTTAGCAAAAATTGGATACCCTTCTGTATCATAGAGCATAATCCCAACGTCAGCATGTTTTGCCAAGGTTTCAAACCTGAAAATCTGTGTTTTTAGTTCTGTAATATTTATAAAAGATAAAATAGCCCCACCGTGGTCGTATTCATAATCATAGAACGTGGAAACGCTTAGTTGATACCATCTGCCATCCAGACTTTGAATTTCCTGTTCTTGTACTTGGCCCTTTGCCATAGCTTCTACAACCAGTTCCAGTGCTTCTTTTTCAAAAGAAATGCCAAAAATGATATTCAGTCTATTCAGGCTTTCGCCCAAATCTGGCGAATTCAATCCAAACATCTCTTGAATGGCAGGCGAAAATCTACGGATACGTAAATCACTACCCAGAAATATAGTGGCAATACCCGTGTTTTCCAGCAAATTATTCAGGTCTGAGTTCGCCTTTTCCAGGCGTTCGACCTTTTTAAGCAGTTTTTCGTTCAACTGCTTTAAGTAATTGTTTTCTTGGTGTATTTGATCTTCCTGTTCAATACCATCTTCTTGAGGGGGGGCAAAAAGTTGGAGTGCTTTTAATTGCAACTTTTGAACATTCGTTGGTTGAAAAGTCAACAGATAGTAAGGGGGCTCTTCGTTTTGCTGCGGAAAAAACTGGACAAGGACGCTGGTCAGGTTTTTGTTGTCTGTTGAATTTACCTGAAAATCATCAAGTCGTATACTGTCTTTAAGTTGTCTGGACTTTCTTAATGCTTCCCGCATTCGCATACCGGAAGCAATCGGCAACAAGTCATTCAATGCATATCCTTCTGCCGAATTAGATATCTGAGGGAAGTACGCCTGAACATTGCCATAAATTTTATTTATGGTTCCTGTATAAGCTAGGTGAATGTGCATTCCTACAAAACTCTCCTTAGAAAAGTCTAAAATAGTTTCAACTTGGCGAAAAACAGATTTCATCATCTTACAATTGCAATTTGCTTACTGAAACCATATGAATATGGCTACACGGATTAGTAATGCAAGGGACTATACATAACAACTATTAAAAATAGGAACCTTAATAAATTGGTACTTAACGCTATGCCAGGAATACTACTCAGAGCAATCCTGAAAAAATCTTCTTAGTACTTGGGTGAGCAACTATACAGACAAATTTTTCGGAAAATGCTAAGTTCTTAGCTTCTGATTTTCATACAACAGTCCCTTTGAAAATAAAAAATATTCTT
>JALEHC010000208.1 GCA_022763215.1 Saprospiraceae bacterium | reverse complement strand
TTTTTTGGCTTTCGCCAAATAAAATTCGTTTCCGGGAACGAAAATTTACTTGCCTAGGTTATCCCATTTCAAATCATTGGACCATGCAACTCAAATCGACCCTGCTCAAAAATCCTTACATCTCTCTTTTACAAACAGCTTGGAAATACGCCCGCGAAAAAAAACGTAGTTTTTTAATTACCTATTCGATGTTTGTAGCCAGCAATTTGATACACGCACTCGAGCCTATCATCTGGGGAGTATTTATTAATCAGGTACAACTCGAAGGTATGAACGTACTTCAGCATTCGTGGATGTACATCTTGGCGTACTTCCTCATCTGGCTGGGCGATTGGGCGTTTCACGGTTTTGCTCGGGTACGGGAGCGCAAACTGGCATTCCACATGAGCAAAAATTTTCTGGATGAGTTGTATCACAAGGCTTTGCACCTTCCGGTAAAATGGCATCAGGACAACCACAGTGGCGTCACCATCAATCGTATCCGCAAAGCTTATGAAGCCCTAAAAGAGTTTTTCGACATGGGAATGCGCTACTTGCATGCCATCATGAAATTCGGAATTTCCTTTCTGGCTATGATGTATTTTTCTCCTTTGTTTGGCATGGTCGCCGTGGCGATTGGTATTGGAGTGGTGTATATCATATTTAAGTTTGATAAACCATTTATTGCGGCGACCAAAGAGGTAAATGAAAAAGAACACGTTGTTTCGTCTTCTTTATTCGATAGTCTTTCCAATATCATTACAGTGATTACACTACGGCTTGAAAAACGACTGGAAAAGGGCTTGTCTGAAAAAGTCGCTCAGGTTTATCCGCCATTTTTACGCAAAGTAGTGATCAATGAATGGAAGTGGTTTGTGGTTGATTTTTGTGTGGTCGTGATTTATGCGACTATTTTATTGGGGTATGTGTACCAAAATTATGTGCCGGGTGAAGTTTTCCTGATTGGTGGTCTGGTGACACTTATGGGCTATGTTAAGCGCTTTACCTCGGTATTTCATGACATTGCATGGCAATATACCCAGATCGTTAAGTATCATACCGATGTGCAGACGGCACAAAACATCGTTGATGCTTTTGAACAACATCATCTGCCTGACGGCAAACGCACTTTAGCTGCTGACTGGCGTCAAATAGAAATCGCTCAGCTCAATTTTCTGCATGCTGATCCGGTCGGGCCGAAAAAAGTCATACACGGCTTGCGCAATTTGCGTATGCAAATTCCACGTGGGCAGCGCATCGCGCTGATCGGAGAGAGTGGGAGTGGTAAAAGTACCTTACTGGCGTTGCTAAGGGGCTTATATCCGGCATTTGAAGGTGTGGAACTAGATATAGACGGGAGCAAGGAAAAAGAGCTGGGCCTGCTGGCTAATCATATAACGCTTTTTCCACAAGAACCAGAAATTTTTGAAAATACCATCGCTTATAATATCACCTTGGGAATTCCGTGTGAACAAGAAGAACTAGAAGCTATTTGCAAAGCAACCCATTTTCAGGAAGTCGTGACGCATTTGCCGAAAGGCTACCAATCAAGCATACAAGAAAAAGGGGTGAATTTGTCTGGAGGACAAAAGCAAAGACTGGCACTCGCAAGAGGTGTATTTGCCGCAAAGGACAGCGATATTATTCTGCTCGATGAGCCAACCAGTAGTGTGGATCCCAAGACGGAGGTTCTGATCTATGATCAACTATTTGAAGTATTTGCCGATAAGGCGGTGATTTCGACTTTACACCGACTACATTTATTGCCTAAGTTTGACTACATCTATATTATGGCCAATGGCGAAATTGTAGACGAAGGAAGTTTTGAAACACTTCGTGATCGTAGTTCGATTTTTCAGGAATTATGGAAGCATCAGGAAGAAAGTATCCGCAGTTTTGAACTCTGATGACCAGATATCCATCATACCATTTCGAACCAAATAGTGCAACTTTTCTGTTTTTCAGACTTAATCACTCGGCCAAAAGTGGTAATCGGTACCGAATAAGCCTAACTTGGAAAGAAATGTTGTACTTAAGATGCGTAATGAATATAATCAACTGATCGAACTGATCAGACAGTGGGGAATTTTTGAAAAAGAAGCAGAATTGGCAGATTTGGAAACATTTGCAGTTTGGGTTCTCAAAAATAAAAGTTCGTTTAATGGTCATCCAAATGGAAATGGAAATGGCCATGAAAACCACAGAAATGGGAAAACCAACGGTAATGGTAATGGACATCCTGAACATCTCCATGCGCTAGCCACCAACATCAATTGGCAGTTATTGCGTTTAGCTCGTTATTCCGAATTATATATGAAGGCGTTTTTCAAGGATGAAAAAATCTCCTTTAACGAATTTCGGGTTTTAGCGGTATTAGCTCAGCATACGTTGTTGAAGAAAAATGAAGTCATTAACGAAAATCTTTTCGAGACAACTACCGGTACGACTATCATTAAAAACCTCGTTGAAAAAAATTACCTCGAAGAAGTAGAAGATGCAAATGATAAACGTATTAAAAGAGTACGATTTTCGCCCTTAGGACGTGTACTCTATGATGATATCAATGGCCGCTTTAGCAAAATTAATCTTCTGATTACAGCTAATTTATCTGATCACGAAAAAGGCTCTTTGTCTTCTTCTTTAGGCTACCTCGATAATTTTCACGCCAAAATATACACGCAACTTAAACAGGAAACGCTCAATAATCTACTCGAGCAATATGTGTTTTCTAATAACGGCGTAGAACACTAAAAACAGTGCTTCTCGCGAGGCTCTTGACTTCTAAAGGCTGTTTTCATACTTTTGGCTTTCTGTTAATGAATTGAAATATTATCATGAAGCCAAGAGTGAAAATCTGTTGTATCAGTAGTCCGGATGAAGCCATGATGGCTATAAAAGCAGGGGCTTCTGCTCTTGGCTTAGTTGGTCATATGCCGAGTGGCCCCGGAGTGATTAGTGATGAGCAAATTTGGGAAATCGCCAAAATTATACCGCATGCTGTTAGTTCTTTTCTATTGACGAGTCATACCAGAGCAGATGATATCATAGCCCATCATAAAAAAGTAAAAACATCCACCATACAGATTGTTGATACCCTCACTCAGGGAACGCACGATATGATTCGTACGGCTTTGCCTGGTATTCAAGTGGTACAGGTCATCCATGTTATCGATGAAGCTTCGATTGAGGAGGCACTGGCTGCCGCCGAAACAGCTGATGCGCTATTACTGGATTCGGGCAATCCTAAGCTCAAAATCAAGGAATTGGGCGGAACCGGCCGTGTTCACAATTGGCAACTGAGCCGACGCATCCGCGAACAAAGCCCAAAACCGGTCTTCCTGGCAGGGGGCCTGAAACCTGAAAATGTCCGCCAAGCTATAGAAACCGTCGAACCTTTTGGCCTGGACCTTTGCAGTGGCGTGCGCACTAATGGTCAGCTCGATCCGCAAAAGTTAGAGCTTTTTTTTGAAGCAGCAATTTGATTGTGTGTTGATGTGTTGATGTGTGATCTTTTGATCGGATGATCGGGTGATGTCGCTATAAGCCTATCATACATCAACACATCAAACATCAACACATCATACATCAAAAGATCATACATCAAAAGATCAAACATCAAAACATCACAAATTCAACCAGTACGTCAATTTCGCCACGATACCTCTATTGCGTGCGCCAAAGCGGTCAATCCCATTATCGTCATAAGCTCCAAAATTGTCGGTATATACCAAAAAGAAGTCGGATACCGGAGCAAAGCGCCACTGAAAACGCGTATTGATATTCAAATTTTCCGCTTGACTATTGTACTGAATAAATGCGGTTAGGAATATGCTTTTGCTAAATGTAAAATCAATTCTTGGGCCCACCAAAATAAGAGAGGTCGTTGCATAAGGTTCAGGAAGATCAATGTAGCTATAGTTGTAACTTAATGCGATTTCGCCGAAAGGCTGATAGCGATAATTAAAGCTTCCCCGCAAAGTGGCTCTGAAACCATTAAAAAACTGCCCGATCTGTGGCTCAAATCTAAAATTAAATGGTTTGCGACCATCCGAATTGTAAAAAGCCCGAAAACTGAAATAATTATAGTCCGTATTTTCCGCAAGCTCCTGACTATCTGTACGAGTTGGATCAAAAGGATCAAACAAGTGCGTATACTGGTGTTGAAGCGTAAAACGCAATCTGGAAGTATTTCGAAAACTCAGGTTGTAGAACAACTCCATTCGGTGGTCTGATTTGCCAAAGCCAGGTTGCCAGATCATAGTGGTTTGCAGGCCTGGGCCATGCTCCGTGATTTTTCCGGAAGGATAGAAAAACAAGCGTGCCTGTGGCGAAATACGGAAAAAATCTGTTCGTGGAACAAAACCTACTTCCGGCTGAAAATTCTCACCAACGTATTGATGTTCCCACTGCAAACTGAATTTCCGAATCCGGTACTCCA
>JALEHC010000207.1 GCA_022763215.1 Saprospiraceae bacterium | reverse complement strand
GTGCCGCATCCATTGCGTTTACCGACTTTTGCAGCAACTTCTTGGTACCATAAAAAAGCCGATCCCAAGTATACCGATTTGCGTAGTTTTCTGGATGAAGTCGAAGCATTTGCTATCAATGAATATTCGGTTGCTTTATTGAAAGGGGCGACTTTGAGCGAAGCAGAAAAACAAAAGGTCATCAATCGGCTACATGCCTATACAGGACTTTCAAAAGAGTACTTGGATGATACCAATTTAAGGCTGTATGTAGGCAAGTACAATAAAGAACTGTTGCGAGCAGAATCAGAGACCGTTGGTCGACTTGACTCCCGATTTAAGTCATCCGATTATAATGATATTGGTGAGCGATATGAATATGATCCGAGTTACAATGGTGCTATTTATGGGCCATTTACGATGGCAATCAATGACCATTTGCGTCGAAATTTGAAATATGAAAATGATTTACCTTATGAGATTCTGACTGGCCGTGCCCGACCGTGGAATTATAGTAATGTCCAAAATCGTTTTTTAAATGTATCAGAGACTTTGCGCCAAGCAATGACAAAAAATCCGTATCTGAAAGTCTGGATTGCCAGTGGTTATTATGATTTGGCAACGCCTTATTTTGCATCAGAATATGTTGTAAATCATATGTTTTTACCGACCGCACTGCGTAAAAACATCACAATGACCTATTATGAAGCAGGTCACATGATGTATATACATAAACCATCTTTGATACAATTAAAAAAAGACTTTACCAGTTTTATCAAGCAATAATTTAAACCCAATAGAAAAAAAATGAAGACGATTCTATTCCTGATGTTGACCCTTTGGTTTACACCTCCAGAAAACAAAGGACCTGTACAATTGTATGCCGAAAAATCAGAGTTGGAAGTACGCCTTTATGCAGACAATGAGGGCCCCTGCCCCTATACAGTCGTGCTGGACGTAACTGTGCGCAATATGAATATCGATGGCAACTATCCGAAACGGATAGTCGTGCCTGCGAATAGCAAAAAAGTGTTGGTTTCGACTATGCGTGGCCGCAAAAACCGCACCTGGAAATATAGTTACGGGTACTCCTATTTTAAAGGAGATTATCGCAATAACTGGCACAATGAAGCATACATTTACAATCTACCTTTTGAAGAAGGTAAATCCTACACATTATCGCAGGGCTACAATGGGAAGTTTACCCACCGAGGGAAAGAAGCACTTGATTTTTCAATGCCTGAAGGCACTAAAATTTGTGCAGCCAGAGAAGGTGTGGTGGTTGAAGTCAAAGAAGATTCACGTCGAGGCTGCCCACGGGAAAGCTGCAAAAAATACGGAAACTATATAACCATATACCATGCAGATGGCTCTTTCGGCGAATATTACCATTTGGAAAAGAATGGCGCTAAAGTGAAAGTTGGAGACCGCGTTGAAAAAGGCGAGGTCATTGGCTATAGTGGCAATACCGGCATGAGTTCGGGGCCTCATTTGCACTTTATGGTGTATTTCGAGAGCGAAGATGACAAGAATACCGTCAAAACACAGTTTTGGACCTCTGAAACAACCCACCAATACTTAAGAGAAGGGGAAAAATACACTGCCGTACACAAAAAGTAAGGCTTAATTAATAAATTTTGAAACTAAAACTAGATATGAGCTTTTTTAAAAACATCTTCGGTGGCGATAAAGACAAAACACCGATTCATACGAATTTCCAGGAAGGAGATATTATTTATACCTCGGAAAAAGATAAATACCATATATCTCAAATTCTGAAAATAGAAGGCGAAAATACGTTGCACATTAAAATGTTTAAAAGCGTTGATCGCTTGCCCTCCGTACAGGAATTAGACAATCTTAAGGTGGCTATTTACCATTCGCCCTTGAGCCGAAGTGGCTTCAAGAACCCAAGATTGTTAGCTAATAAAAGAATTGAAGATCAAGACCTGATCGGATACTTTGAATACATCAAACAAGTCAATGACGTAGCTGCCATAGTAGCTTACGCTAAAAAATTCTATCAGGAGGGGTACGAGCTGACAGATGCCAACAAAAATGACTTAGCTATTGAAAAGTACTCCAAAGCGATTGATTTATTGCCAAACTTTTTTGAAGCCATTGACAACAGAGCCTTTTGCAAAATGAATTTGGGTAAATGGGAGGATGCCATTGCAGATTTTCAGCTTTCGCTAAATACAAAACCCGATAGTTTGTTAGCTATCTTTTCAATAGGAGAATGCTATCTCCGACTTCAAAATTATGAAAAGGCGAAGGCTTATTTTGAAAAAGCCGTTCAGATGGATCCCAATCATCCTAAACCTAAAGAATTCCTGCAAGCGACTATTGATTTGTTAAACCAATAAAGCAGGCTTTACCACATAAACTTTTCATTTTGACTTGCGCCGTATTACTAAAGTCATTACATTTGTAAGTAATTACTCACTTATGACGAATCGACGAGAGAATATACTGAGTACAGCATTAGAATTATTTGCCAATGAGGGTTTTCATGCGGTGTCCACCAGCAAGATTGCTAAGCAAGCGGGTGTATCGGAGGGATTGATTTTTCGGCACTTTAGCAATAAAAAAGGCTTGCTCGCGGCAATCATGGAAGATGCAGAAATACGTATGAAACAATTGTTTGCGCCTATTTTGTTCGAAAATGATCCGCAAGCAGTGATAGATCATATCATACAGATGCCATTTGAGATGGACCAAAGCGAATACGACTTTTGGAAACTCCAATACAAACTCAAATGGGAGCCAGAATATAACAACCCCAATAAAATGAAAGCAGTCATGGATAAATTGGCTTGGGCTTTTCAGGAATTGGGATACGAACAGCCAACTGAAGAAGCCAGAATTCTTACGCTTTTGCTAGATTCTGTTGCCATCAGTATGATGAGAAATGAAATTGCAGATACCGTACCTTTAAAAACGCTTTTATTGCATAAATACAAATCCTAGTTACCGTCAATAAATCGACTATGAAGCTAAAATGGAAATGGCGAAATTATACCATGGAGTTTGTCTCCATTTTTATCGCGGTTATTTCTGCATTTGCACTCAATAATTGGAACGAAAATCGCAGAGACGATCAAGCAGCTACCAAGATATTAACTGAAATATCAAATGGCCTTCAAAAAGACCTGGGGGATATCAGGATCAATGTTTTTGGCCATAAAGAAGGTATTAAAGCTTGTCAATACTGGCGTAAGGTATTGGCGAATGAAAGCGTTAGTACGGATTCAGTAGGGCAGCACTATTTGGCATTAACCAGAGATTTCTTCTCGGCTCAAAATAATTCGGGTTATGAGACTTTGAAATCCAGAGGACTTGAATTAATCAAAAATGATTCTTTAAGATTTAACATCATTTCATTGTACGAGTACGACTATGAATCATTAAAAACGATGGAGGAGAATTATTTTGAAATGCAATTTCAAGAAAATTACTTCAAAGATTTCAACAGAATCATTGCCCCCAATCTCGAATTTGATGAAAAGGGGAATATCTCGTCCCTTAACCAGCCTTTAAATATAAGCTCAGAAGAAAAGAAAGTCTTGTTAGCTTATTTATGGAAAATTGAAATCAATAGGAAGTTTGTCCTGTATTATTACGGTAATGTAGAAAAGAAAATTCAAAGCCTTACACAAAGCATTAAAATGGAAATCAAAAGCTAAACGAAGCTGCAACAGTAGTAATTGTTCACAATGACTACTGTTGCCAACTCAAGAATATATTTTTTTACATTAATCAAAAAGTAAGTACTCACTAACTAAAATATTATGAGCAAATCAAAAGTAGTATTAGTCACCGGTGCTTCTTCCGGAATTGGAAAAGCCATTGCGCATCAATTACTTAAAGAAGGGCATATCGTATATGGCGCTGCTCGCAGAGTAGAAAAAATGCAAGACTTGGCAGAAGCTGGCGGCCATGCGCTCAAAATGGATATCCTAAATGAAGTAGACGTCCAAGCTGTCGTTAAGCAAATCACAGATGAACATGGCAAGATTGACGTATTGGTCAATAATGCAGGCTACGCCATCTATGGTTCTGTTGAAGAAACAACAATCGAAGACGCCAAGCGACAGTTCAATGTAAACATCTTTGGCTTAGCTCGATTAACCCAATTAGTCATCCCATTTATGCGCGAGCAGCGCTCCGGAACTATTATCAATATGTCTTCTGTAGGTGGTAAGATTTTTACGCCCATGGGTGCTTGGTACCACGCCACCAAGCATGCACTTGAAGGATGGAGCGATTGTCTACGACTCGAATTGAAAGACTTCAATATTGATGTCGTTATTATAGAACCAGGGCTAATCTCCACCGAGTTTGGCGATGTCATGTATCAACCAATGATTGAGCGGAGTGGCAATGGCCCATACAAAAAGATAGTTGACGCTTTGGCGAAAGCCACCAAAGAGAACTACGACAACAATCAAAATGATGCCTCTACTTCTCCAAAAGTCATTGCAGGATTAGTATCCAAAGCCATCAGCAGCAAGCGGCCAAAAACGCGCTACGCAGGTGGCAAACTTGCCAAGCCCCTACTTTTCATGCGCTGGTTACTACCTGACCGAATGTTTGACCGGGTGATTATGAGCCAGGT
>JALEHC010000206.1 GCA_022763215.1 Saprospiraceae bacterium | reverse complement strand
GTTTCGTTATCCCGGACCTCGACCAGTGACAAAGGAAGAAACCATACTCATGATGGCAGATTCGATAGAAGCAGCTTGCAAAAGTCTAAAGAATCCGACTCAAAAAGAGCTTTTTGATTTTATCGATAAGATTATTGCTGGTAAAATTACACAGGGGCAATTTGAAGATTCACAGATGACTTTTCAGGAATTAGAAGCCTGTAAGACTGTTTTTAAACAAATTATGAAGTCGGTTTATCACGTTCGGATTGAGTATCCGGACGAGAAGAAGCCGGAGGAGAAGGCGTAAACCCATACGGGCAGTGGCGGCATCCGCTTTGGCAGCAATACCCACGCTTGCGCAAAAAATGAGCAGTAAAGACATATTTGCCATCCTCGATATAGTAATCGATTCCTTCCTTCAGCTCCATGTCAGTTGATTTGTGAATGTGGTTTATTTACCGAAAGGTAGGAGAGAAGAGAGGCTATCCACGAATTGAATAGCCTCTTTGTTATTATTGAGCCGCCTCAGAAGCCGGCTTAAATGCATAATATTTGATCAATTCGTAACTGCCAAAAAGAACCGTCACAAAAAATAAATCACCAAATACGGTGTAACGGAAAAAAGGAATACCCGCAGCATAACAAGTCAATAAACCTGTCAAGTCTTTGGTATAAATCGGATACGACAACCATGAACCGAAGTTAGTTACTAAAAAGAAAACTACAGAAGCCAGCAAACTGGCACCCAATAAGTTTTTAATGTTCACTTTCTTCAACAACCAAAATCCGACACCTGCAATTAGCAGAAAACTTAGATAAACGGAAGGCTCGCCAAAAAAGTGAAAACCTTCGCCGTAATAATCTGGATACATTGGAGCATATACCGCATTGACGAGATACAAATCACCTAACCACATGGCTACAAACGGAATACCGATAGCATACCATTTGTTGGGGAAATACGCAGCACCAAAAAGGGCCATCGCTGCAATGGGCGTTACATTCCAAACGTGCGGTACGATTCGGCTTAAGGCCGCAAGTACAATTATTCCAATTAACAGAACTATTTTCGAATTAGAAGTCAATTTCATAAATCGCTTATTGTTTTATTTCGTATAATTTGGCTTGACGCAAAGGTAAGCCATCCTTGTAAATATAAAAAGTTAATTGCCGGTATGGTTCACTTAAGCATCGTCCGAGTTTCTCAATATCGGTTTAAAAAGTTTACATTTGCTGCGCGCAAAATAAAGATATTATGACTAAAATATATGGCTTTCTGTTTTTTATCCTTCTGAGTTCACTCATGGCATGTGATTCTTCTAGCTCGTCGAATACTTCCGAAGGACAAACACAAATGGTAAGTGAAGCAGATTATGTGCCCCTTAATCTGTTTACGCATCGATATTATACTACAGATCAGGAAATTTTTGATCGTTTTGGGAAGCAGTATCATATCAAAGTGAATGTTTTTCAGGCATCCAGCCAGGAAATTCTCGATTCTTTGCAAAAACAAGGCGAAGATCGTACCGTCGATATGATCATTCTGGAAAATACCGGCCTACTCGAACAGGCACACCAGCTTGGACTCACTCAGGCTTTCGCTTCCGCGGAAACAGACGAAAATGTTCCAAAAAAATATAGAGATGCCCAGAGTTTCTGGATTGGACTAGATCGCGACATTCGGTGCATTGCGTACAACAAAGAATTGGTCAAAGAAGGCGAATTGAGCCAATGGGCCGATTTGACTAGTAAAAAGTGGCGTGGAAAACTAGCACTTGCTGGCCAACAAGAACAATCCAAAAACGCTATGATGCTGGCTACTGTGATGGCCAACCAGGGGAGTAGTGCCGCTAATAAATTGGCAGAAGGTTTGCTTCGAAATGCGGAGGATAGTTTATATACCAATGAGTATGAAGTATTTAAAGCTATTGCCAAAGGTGAAAAAACAGTTGGTTTACTTAATGCTTCTTCTTGGGTACAAATTTCAAAAAACGGTAATCCTGAAAATTTTGAAATGGGGGAGAAGATCGGCTTAGCTTTTCCGGTAAACGATCAAGGTCGTTCCTTTTCATTGGTAGGTGGAGCCGCTATCGTAAATGGTTCTGAAAACTGGCAAATGGCACTAAAGCTGATTGAGTTTTTGACCAATGAACAAAACCAAAATGCTTTTTGCGAAGCAAACAGAGCATACCCGGTAAACCCAATGGCTTTGCCTGGTGATTTTTTGATTTCTATTGGTGGTTTTAGGGAAGCTGATCTTTCTCAAGATAATATCGCAGACCAATATTCAAAAGCACTTGAATTATTAGAATCAACAGACTGGAAGTAGCTTTTGGAGGGGGAATTTGTAAAATAGCAGGATTTTCCCCTCGAAATTATTACACCGAAAGCCTCTAAACCGTATTTTAACGAAATATTCATTTTACTGAACCTGCCGCTCTCTTTGTGAAGGCTTGCTTCCGACAGCGGTAGTGGGTAACCGCATAAAAATGCCGATTCATGAGAATTATTATTTCTTGCCTGATGCTACTTTTTTTCAGCTTTGTACAGCTGAACGCACAATCAGATCGCTGGCAGCAGCGCATTAATTATCAAATGGACATTGATTTTGATGTCGAAAAACATCAATACCAGGGAACTCAACGGGTTATTTATTTTAATAATTCCCCTGATGCTTTGGATCAAGTCTTCTATCATCTTTTTTTCAATGCATTTCAGCCAGGAAGTATGATGGATGTGCGCTCTAACACTATTTCTGACCCAGATCGCAGAGTAGGAAATCGGATTTCAAAGTTAAAGCCTGACGAGATTGGCTACCAAAAAATCAAATCACTGAAACACAATGGTCAGGATGTTGATTTTGAAGTAGTAGGAACGATTTTGGAAGTACATCTCAAGGAACCTATTGCACCAAACTCGAGTGCTGTTTTTGATATGGAATTTGAAGCACAAGTGCCTCTGCAAATTCGCCGTTCTGGTCGCGATAATGCGGAAGGCATTAGCTACTCGATGTCGCAATGGTATCCTAAAATGGCCGAATATGACTATCAAGGCTGGCACGCCAATCCTTATGTTGGTAGAGAATTTTATGGCGTTTGGGGTGATTTTGATGTCAATATCACTATTGATAAAGCCTATACGATAGGAGGTACTGGATACCTTCAAAATCCAGACGAAATTGGTCATGGTTATACCGAAAAAGAAGTGAAAGTTAAAGGCGATAAGCTGGAATGGAACTTCTTTGCACCCAATGTGCATGATTTTATGTGGGCTGCTGATCCAGATTACACCCACGATACTTTCAAGCGCAAGGATGGTCTGGTTCTTCATTTTTACTATCAGAAAAATGAGCGCACAGAAGAAAATTGGGCACAGTTGCCAGAAATTATGGACTGTGCCTTTGATTTTATAAACGAGAACTTTGGTCAGTATCCTTATCAACAATATTCTTTCATCCAAGGTGGTGATGGCGGTATGGAATACCCAATGGGCACTTTGATTACCGGTGAAAGAACACTAGGCAGCCTAGTCGGTGTATCCGTTCATGAGCTTATGCACAGCTGGTATCAGATGGTTTTGGGGACCAATGAAAGCCTGTACCCATGGATGGATGAAGGATTTACAAGTTATGCTTCTGCTTTGGTGATGAATCACCTGCGCAAAGAAGGTAAAATTCCGGGATCACCAAGCGAAAATGTCTTTGGGCGTACCTACATGGGCTTTGCTAATTTCGCGAAAAGCGGGATGGAAGAACCATTGATTATTCACGCTGATCATTTCACTTCGAATGCTGCCTACGGCGTGGGTTCTTACACGAAAGGCTCTATCTTCCTACACCAATTATCTTATATTATTGGTGAAGAAGCTTTCAAAAAAGGTATGCTGGCATACTACGATGAATGGAAGTTTAAGCATCCAAATAGCAATGATTTTATTCGTGTTATGGAAAAACAATCAGGGCTTGAATTAGATTGGTATCGCGAATATTGGGTAAACACCACCCATACTATCGACTACGGAATCAAGTCTGTAGAGGAGTTGGACGGTAAAAAGACAAAAGTTACGCTCTCAAAGATTGGTGTTATGCCAATGCCGTTAGATATTGCAGTAGAGACCAAAAGTGGTGAAACCAAGCACTACAATATTGCCCTTCGAATCATGAGAGGGAATAAAGCAGATGCTGGAACTATACTCGAAGACTGGCCTTGGACACATCCGGAGTATGAAATGGAGCTAGATGTTCCAAAATCGAACATCCAAAAAATTATCATCGATCCGGAAATGAAAATGCTGGACGTAGAGCGTGAGAATAACGAATGGGCTGAGAACTAATGCTTTTTAAGCAACTCGAAGATATATTATCCTTTGAAGCAGGCGATAAAACCATACTCAAGGAAGTGTTGCATTCTAAAAATGAAGATGTAACACTTCCTTATAGTCTCGCGCATGCCTACCTGGAAAAAGGTAAAGATTCGCTACCCCATGTGTTAAAAAACAGTGATGAACTATACCTTTTCACCTCTGGGGAGGGTCTAATCATTTTAGATGACCAACAACGGGCTGTGAAAAAAGGGAGTGTGGTGCTCGTGCCAAAAGGGACAAATCAATATGTAAAAAACACTGGCAATGAAAGGCTTACTTTTTTTTGCATTGTAAGTCCGCCATGGAAAGCAGATGAAGAAGAAATTTCCGAATAAATAATCTTCGGATATTCTTCCAAAAGTGCTATTTTCGATTAAAATAACGCCATTTCAATTTTATAGAGCTCCCTTGGATCTCAGGTATCATCAAAAAAAACATTGGCTTGGAAACAAGTCAGAAATTTATTTTTAGCAATAGGTTGTATAATTAGGTAAGCAATATCTTCTTAATTCTGAGCCGCTTATCAAAAAAATGGCTGCATGAAAATACTCCAACTCTGTAAGAAATTCCCTTATCCTTTAAAAGATGGGGAGTCTATTGCAGTTACCAGTTTGAGTCGTTCACTTGCTGAATTAGGCTGTGAAGTCACTATGTT
>JALEHC010000205.1 GCA_022763215.1 Saprospiraceae bacterium | reverse complement strand
GTGACGGATCAAAATTATGGATAAGTAAAATTTGTCAGCACAAAATGATTGAACTAATTGATGATAAGATAATTAGGAGATTATTTTGTGCTGACCCCATAAAATTTTACTTGTTCATAATTCCGTCTAACTGCTTATGGTGGTCTATATCGACCCTTTACTTATTAGTACCCTGAAAACAAAAAAGGTAATCGCAATGGATCACCTTTTTATAAAAAAAAACCTTCGACTCGCGAGCCGAAGGTTATAATTTGGTCTAAATAGTTAAAAGCGGTAATAATGCTTCTTAATTGACAGCCAGTTCTTTAGGTGCAGCAGCCAATAGGTCATTGGATGCTTTATCTTCAAACTGACGGAAATTTTTATTGAATGAGGAAGCTAGGTAGCTTGCTTTGCTATCGTAAGCTTCTTTATCTTCCCATGTATTGCGTGGATTCAGGATATCGTCCGGTACATTTGGACAAGCTGTCGGAATTGCCAAATTGAATATTTCGTCGTTTTGGAATCCGGCTTTCGCCAAATCACCAGCAAGTGCGGCAGCAATCATGGCACGTGTATAACGTAATTTGATACGGTTACCAGTACCGTATTCACCACCTGTCCAGCCCGTGTTTACCAACCAGATATTCACGTTGTGCTTTTTCATTTTTTCGCTCAACATTCCTGCATAAACGGTTGGGTGCAAAGGCATAAACGGCGCACCAAAGCAAGCAGAGAAAGTCGCTTCTGGTTCGTCGATTCCCGCTTCTGTTCCAGCTACTTTTGCAGTATATCCAGAGATGAAGTAGTACTGTGCCTGTGCAGGCGTCAACTTCGAAATCGGAGGCAAAACACCAAATGCATCACATGTCAGGAAGAAAATATTGGTTGGGTGACCACCTTTTGATTCCGGCAATGCATTTTCGATATGGTCAAGAGGATAAGATACGCGAGTATTCTGCGTAATCTCTGTGTTTTCAAAATTAGGCTTGCGAGTTCCTTCAAAGAATTTGATATTCTCCAAAATCGCACGATGCTTGATCGCATGATAGATTTCCGGCTCTTTCTCTTCGCTCAGGTCAATTACTTTTGCGTAGCAACCACCTTCGAAATTGAATACCCCTTCATCAGACCAACCGTGCTCATCATCACCAATCAACTGGCGATCTGGATCAGCAGATAAAGTCGTTTTTCCTGTACCTGAAAGGCCGAAAAAGATAGCGGTATCACCATCTTGTCCTACATTAGCAGAGCAGTGCATTGCCAATACATCCTTTTCTTTTGGAAGCAGGTAATTCAATACAGAGAAAATACCTTTTTTGATTTCACCAGTATAACCCGTACCACCAATGATAATTTTCTTAGCGGTGAAGTTGATGATAGCAAAATTGTGCTGGCGAGTGCCATCTTCTTCTGGAGTAGCATAAAATCCAGGTGCACAAAGGATAGACCATTCTGGTTCAAATGTTTTCAATTCTGCTTCTGTAGGTCTACGGAACATATTGTAAGCAAACTGGTTGCTCCATGCATATTCAGAGACCAGGCGAATATTCAAGCGGTAGTTGTCATCTGCACACGCATAAGCATCGCGGACAAAGACCTCTTTGCCTTCAAAATAGGAAGCTACTTTGTTGTAAAGTGCATCAAACTTATCTGCATCAAATGGCTTGTTGATGTCACCCCAATCGACACTTTCTGCCGTATTGGCATCCTTCACAATGAAGCGATCTTTAGGAGAACGGCCTGTAAATTCGCCGGTTTCCACTACAACAGCACCAGAATCAGACAATACAGCCTGGCCTTGAAGGATCGCTTTTTCTACCAACTCTTCTGGGCTAAGGTTCCAGTGAGCAGTTTTTACTCCGTTAATCTTAAGCGTTTCGAGTGTGGCATTAGGATTTTTGATACCAAATTTTTCCATTATTACTCGCTTTTTAAAAATGGTATGGAACCTGGTTTTGGTTAGGGCTTTGCTGCTCCATACGATTTTCGATGAACAATAAGATTATTAATCAGATCGTGAAATCTTTTACAAACATAAGCATTTTCTCATTTAGAGAAAATTTCTCTAAAGTTATTTTTTTCTTTTTCAGAAAATTTACACTAAATTTATAAAGTCATTCTACGGGATGCACTGATAAATATTAGCTCAAATGGTGATTATTGTTGATTTGGGCGCAAAATGGGTTTAGGCTCATTCTTTTTAGTTCTCTTTCTGATTTTTTTTTGAAGAAACACAACTCAAACAGCTATGCTAAAAGCAATAGACACGGTCAAGCTCATTTTTGGATTAAAAGTGCAGCAGTTGCGAAAGGAAAAGCAGTTGTCTTACCAACAACTATCAGAAAAGACTGGCCTGGCTATTTCTTATCTCCACAATATTGAAAAAGGAAAAAAATACCCCAAAGCTGATAAAATCATGGCTTTGGCGGAAGCCCTAGGCAGCGATTACAACTATATGGTGTCGCTGAAAGCTGGCAAAAAACTCCAACCGATCATTGATTTGCTAAATTCGGATTTCCTTAAAATCTTTCCACTCGAATTATTTGGTATCAATACGCCCAAGCTGATTGAACTTTTGGCGCAAGCCCCAAACAATGTCAACGCCTTTATAAGCACCGTAATCAAGATTACGCGCAACTTCAATTTGCAAGGAGAAGATTTTTACAAAGCAGCCCTTCGCTCTTATCAAGACCTGCACGATAATTATTTCGAAGAAGTCGAACAGGCCGTCAATCAGTTTTTGGAAAAAAACCAGGTAGATTCGCGCAAAGCGATGTCTCCCATGCAATTGGAGCGATTGTTATTAAAGGAATTCGAAATTCATGTAGATCGCAAGTATTTGCCTACGCAAAAAACACTGACTGAAGTACGGTCTTTCTATGCAAAGGATCAAAAGACCTTATATATCAATAAAGAGTTTTCATTGGCTCAGGAAAACTTCTTATTGGCCAAAGAGATCGGATTTCAGGCACTAAAACTTACCGACCGACCTTATGAAACGCGAATGACAGAAGTCGATTCGTTTGACAAATTGCTCCACAACTTCAAAGCGTCCTACTTTGCTGTAGCCCTTTTGATGAACGAGTCGGCGGTCATAGCGGAGGTGGAAAACATGGCCAAGTGGAAAAAGTGGGATAATGAAGCATTCCTCCATTTACTGGATCGCTACCAGGTTACCCCCGAAATGTTATTGCAACGCTTAGCTAATATATTGCCCAAGCATTTTGGTATAAATGATATTTTCTTTTTGCGGTTTTACACCAATCCGGCCATTAAGAAATTCATTATGACTAAGGAAATGCACTTGAGCCAATTGCACGATCCGCATGCAAATCAATTAGACGAACACTACTGCCGTCGCTGGATTTCGATTGCTCTGATTCGGAAGTTGCGAGCTATGCAAAATATCGAGGCGGAAGAAGCCGGGCCGATTGCCGGTGCCCAGATTTCAAAATATATCGGTACGCCTAACTCTTATTTTGCCGTGGCTGTCGCCAAACCCGGACACAATCCGATGGAAGAAAGTACGAGCGTTACCATTGGTTTATTGATCAATCAAAAACTCAGAAGGCTCTTTCCGTTCTTAAATGATCCTGAACTAAAAATGCGAGATGTGCATACGACTTGCGAGCGTTGCCCAATTTCGGATTGCGGTTCTCGCGCCATCGAGCCAGTATTTTTAAACCGCCAAAAGCGTCGTGAACAAATCAAAGATGCGCTCAGTAAGCTGGAAAAAGAAGTTAATTTGATTTCTTAGGGAACGAAGCTTTAGCCCATTAGTGTTATTGAGAAAATGCACACATTCTCTTATGGAAATTGAAATTAGAAAAGTGGTCCAGGAGGACGTTCCTGCTTTGAAGGAAGTATTAAAGCAAGTAGAATTATTCCCATCTGAGATGTTGGATGACATGATAGCCAACTATCTTGATCAACCTGATTCTCAAGATATTTGGTTTACAGCAATTCAAGATAACATTCCAGTATCAATTGGTTTTTGCGGACCAGAAGAACTAAGCAATCAAACCTACAATCTGTTTGCTATCGGAGTGAAGAACCAGCTTCAAGGCCAAGGAATTGGTAGACAAATGATGCAGTTTCTTGAATCTCACTTACGTGAAATAGGTGGTCGGATTCTAATTGTAGAAACTTCTGGTACTGATGATTTCAAACGCACCAGAACATTTTACAAACAACTCGGATATTCTGAAGAAGCTCGAATACGCGACTTTTGGGATGATGGCGATGATAAAATCATTTTCTGGAAACGGTTGATCGGATAAATTGCTGGAGAGCAAATGCCATGCTCCCCAGACTTTTCAAGAACTTATCTAGTTAAAATCAAACATCGTATTGTTGTTCGCCAAGTTTTCGCTTGGGATAGGTTGTATCACATCCCAGTGCTCAACGATTTGTCCATTATCCATTCGGAACAAATCATAAAAAGCCTGTTGTTTTCCACTCCATTCTCCTTCACTGATGGTAAGCACGAAGTTACCTTCACCTAACACCTTATGTATTTTGTTGTATTTGAACATATTGTCCTGAGAGACCAAATACTCTACCGCTTCCGTAATTCCGCTCAATCCATCTTTTATGCCCGGATTGTGTTGGTGATACTGTTCGGCACTAATATACTCGGTAATTTTGCTTGGATTCTTTCCCATCAATACATCTTCTACTAATGATACTGCCAAAGCTTTATTCGCTTCCGTCTTTTCCATGTCTTGAATTTTTACTGGTCCATCGGTCTGCGTTCTGCCGCTTGCGGTTTCTGTAACAATCGGGGCCAAAGCATCCCAGTGTTCTGCAATTTTTCCATTTTCATTAAAACGGATGACATCGAAAGCAACCATCTGCTCGGCTCCAAACGGGGTTGCATTTTTCCAAAGGTTGTGCATTACGACATAGTTACCCTCTTCGATCATACGTACCGTTTCTGCCTGAGTACCATGTTGTTCCAAAACTGGAAATAAGGATAAAAAAGCTGCTCTACCAGTCGGAACATGCGGATTGTGTTGAATGTAATTCTCATCTACCAGTTGTTGTACAGCCGATTGATCGCCCGCATTAACAGCTTTAATAAAGGCTTGTGTTTTTTCTTTTTGGTTCATCTTTGAAGATTTTGAGTTTGAAATAGTGTTTACTTTAGCCGTTTCGCTACTGTTTGTAGTAGTCGCCTGACAGGCAGCGAACAAGCCTGCAAGGAGTAAAAAAATGGATACTTGTCTCATAAGTCAAAAATTATTACTTTTAATTTGCAAGCAAAATGATATTATTACTTGCAAAAAGCAAGTCAAAAATACAATTACTTGCATTTTGCAAGCAAAACTAACCTTTCGTTAACATGAATTATACATTTCGATGCGATTGCCCCATTACATCAGCAATCGATATATTAGGAGATAAATGGATGCTGGTCATTGTCAAACAGATGTTGCTGGAAAACAAATGGACTTTTAAGGATTTCACGGAAAGTGATGAAGCCATTGCCACGAATATATTGTCGAGCAAACTAAAATTGCTGGAAGAATTGGGAATCCTAACCAAAACCAAATTTCCGAATAACAAAAAGACGAACCTTTATTACCTGAATGAAATGGGTTTGTCTCTTGCTCCAATTATAATCGAACTCACGCTATGGAGCGATAAAAATCTTAGAGGGCTGAATAAAATTCTGAGAACAGGAGAAGCACTTGAGCAGATTAAAGCCAATAAAGAAGCCTTTATCCATCAACTCCAACAAAGCTATCGTGACCGACTAGCCGATATTTTATCTTAATTCGGAACTTACATTAGTTATCGTTAGTTATTGAAGAAAACGAACTTATGTTCAACATCTGCCCAGCTTGTGGTGCGTATACGCCCGACAAAAAAGTAGTCCACGCCAAACCCAAAAGCAGGGCGATCTGCCCTGACTGTGGACACGCTCATTCTTTTCTGGGACTTCCCATTCTTTTTTTGACAGGACCAAGTGGAGTTGGAAAATCAACGATAGGTTTGATGCTACAGCAAAGCTGCCCGGATGTGGTGGTTATGGAAAGTGATCTATTTTGGATAGCGCCTTTGCAAAATGAAACAACCACACGCACAGAGCTGATGCTTCGTGTGGCTAAAAATATCATGCAAGCTGGAAAACCCGTGCTCATAGTAGGTGTAGCCCTTCCCCAGCATTTTGCGCAAAGCATAGAAAAGCGGTACTTTTCAGCTATGCATTATCTGGCTCTTACCAGTGAGGATGCCATTTTGCGAAAGCGATTACAGGCACGGCCCGAATGGCGACAGTGTGGTACGGAGGCATTTATACAACCCCAACTACAATTTAATCAGTGGCTAAAAGAAAATGCTGCAAATCGAACGCCTCCGATTCAATTATTGGACAATGGCAATTTAACCATTGATAAAACCCACCAATTGGTAGTGACCTGGATTAGGGAAACCCTCTAAAAGGAAGAATAATATCCCCAGAAGCATTTTGAAGTCGTTACCTTCGAAATGTTATTTTTGGCCAGTTTTCTCCAAAAATATTTGGATGACCTGTTGGCCTACCTGACCACCTACGTCTAAACCTACTTCATTATCGGTGCGAAAATGAACCCCACCTTCGAAGCGAGATTCAGAACATTCCTTTGCCAGTTCATGGAAGTCTTGCTTGTCTTGTGGAAAAAGGAAAGATAAAACAGTGGCAATTGAACCGGCCACAGTCGTATGTCCAGCAGGATAACCTGGGAAATTGGGTGTTGCTACCAAAATGGGCTTGAATGCTGGATCGTACTGAAACGGACGAATACCCCAATAATGATATTTGCCATCCCATGCCGCAATAATGCCATCGAAGCGAGCAGTATGGAAAATGGCACTTGCAGAAGCAACTTCTAGCGGCCCCAGATCATACTCTAATATTTTTCGTTCCAAAAGATTATCCCAAACAGGAGCGCTTTTCCACTTCCACGCAATTTCACTAGTCTTGTGGGTAGCATTGAAGTTTCGTAATTCTTCCATGTCTTTAGTCCAATCGGTAGGTGGTGGTCCTGGTCTGAACTGATCGGGGCTCAATAAAGTAAGTGGTTTCCATTGGCGTTTCATGGGGTCCCACTTTCCTGGCGTGCCCGACCAAAGGCTATCTGCGGTAGGAACTTGGCCTTTCCAGGTAAGATTGGTGCGATCTGTTTTTGCGTATTCGATATACTTCTTTGCAATTTGTTGTCCAATGGTCACTCCTTTCTCTATATCAGAATTTAACTGAAGTCCAGTCTTTAAGCGTGCTGCTTTAAATTGAGTTAAGAGGCTATCCAGATAAGGTTTACGGTCGGGAAAATAATAGCTGATAATTTCTTGAGCAGCACCAGCGGCGGCACTCCATTCGCAAATAAAAGAAGAATAAGCTCTTTCGCGACCTAGTTGCTGCACCTTAGAATTTTGTTGGAAGGGAGCTGCTACTTGGTGCTTTCTTTTATATTTCCAGACTTCTGCCATAGCATCATAAATTGAAAGATGCAAGATGACCACTCGGCCTCCATTTTTATGACCTTTATGCGCCCTACTGACTTTCATCATAATCTGATGCCATCGATAAGATGGATAAGAAGCATTCCAGTAATTCAAAGTCCTGATATCTTCTTCAGTTATTCCTTCTTGTTGCTGAATGAT
>JALEHC010000204.1 GCA_022763215.1 Saprospiraceae bacterium | reverse complement strand
TTAATGCGATCTGTGCAGTAGTTGGTACAAGTTCTTCTACGATAACGGTAACAGTGGAGTCACAGCCCCCCGCACTGGTAAAGACAAAGTCTGTTTGGCTGCCAGCAGCCAGCATATTTCCGTTATAATTGGCAGATGAACCAGTACATGCACTCAAATTGACTTCAACATTAAAATCCTGTAAGGAAATGACATTTACCGTAAGGGTAGAATCACAACCTGCCGCATTGGTTAATTGGAAAATTTCCTGCGAACCAGCCATAATAGCTTGGCCATTGTAGTCAATGGATATGCCTTCACAGGCAAATAGGTCAATGGTTTCAGTGCTTGGCAATAATTCTTCGACCATAACTGTTACAATCGAATCACAGCCTGCCGCATTTACGAAAGTGAAATCCGTGGAAGTACCCGGTGTAAGTGCATTGCCGTTGTAATCAACCGTACTACCAGTACAGGACGAAAGCTCTACCATTGATGTAGTTGGGGTCAATTCTTGTACCACTACAGTAACAATGGAATCACAACCTGCGGCATTAGTCAGGGTAAAGTCTGTGCTGGTGCCCGGGTTGAGCGTGTTGCCGTTATAGTCGACGGTCATACCGGTACAAGCGGTCAGTTCAACCATTTGGGAGGAAGGCTGCAGCTCGGTAACCTGTACGGTTACGACAGAATCGCAACCTACGGCATTTACGAAAGTGAAGTCAGTAGTGGTACCTGGATTAAGGGTATTCCCATTAAAATCAACGGTCGTGCCCGTACAGGCAGAAAGATTGATGGTATTGTCGGAGGAACTCAATTCCTGAATATTGACAAAAACGACCGAATCACAACCAAAACCATTGGAAAGGGTATTGGTAAAATTGGTCGTTGAGGTATAAGTGACACCATTATATATAACACTATCGCCTTCACAGAAACTCAAATTCTCAAAACGCTCAATTACTGGACAATCAATCTGAATCAGGAAGTTGAGTTGGATGGATTCATCACAAGTCGTAATAGCTGTATCCTGCTGTACAGGTAGTACCGTATAATAAGAAGGTAGATTATTGATATCAATACTCAGATTGTAATCATCGGCCGGAATATTAGCAAAACCATAGGCTCCTTGAATACTGGTAAATATGGTATCAAGGTTATTGTTGAGAAGTACGGGTATATTTGATAATACCGTATCAGCTGCATCAATCACACCATTATTATTGACATCGGAGTAGACTTGTCCCGTGATATCACCAAAACCTGGGAACAAATTAAGCTGGATAGGGTCTGCAATCAAGGTACAACCATCCGCATTGGTCATTTCTAAGGTGTATGATCCAGACTGGGTTGCAATCAGGTCGGGTACAGTTCCTTCTGGAGCTGCAATCGGATTGCCATCCAAATACCATTGATAAGAAATAACACCCGGAATATCCGGTACGCAAAGGGTATCTGGTTCACAACGATAATGACAACCACCTGGCACTAGACTGATATTCGGTCCATCCAAGATATCGAGGCGATTACTTTCGGCTTCGCAGCCAAATGGCGTTACAGCTGTAACAAAATAAGTACCACTAATATCGGTAGTCATCGTTGCCCCTTCCGAACCATTACTCCACAAGTAAGTATAGCTTGGGTCAGGATTGTCTACGCTGAACGTTACGCTAGTTCCTTCACATACTAAGCCTGGCTGATCCGCGGTAATAGTGACATTATTCGGTACAGGATTGATGGTAATCGTTAATGGGCCGATCACTTCACTACAACTGGTCTGATTATCTGTGATGGTTACAAAAATATCATGGTTACCTACTCCCAACAGATTACCACGGTCATCGGTATATTCCGTCTCAAACTCAGTATCTCCATTGGTCCATTCGAAGCTATAATCTGTATTGTTTTGGGTTTCGAGGAAAATATCTTCGCCCTCACAAGTACTATAATTATCATAATAATAGGCAATCAACTGGCCAAATTCATCCAATTCATACGCACGAATTTCTCCTTCTGGTGCAGGTAATACATCTAGTTGGAATGGTGCCGGGCTGTATTCACAACCATCAGCATCAGTGATAGTTACTTCGTACAATTCACTTTCTCCGACCGTAATACTTTGGGTGGTTGCTCCTGTTGACCAAAGCCAGCTTTGTGCGCCGGCGGGTGCAGTTAGCGTGCTTAGGTCACCTTCACAAATGGGCGAAGGCAAGGTGCTACTGATATCACCAGCAAGTGTATTGGGTTCGATGGTAATGTTTTGGGTGAAACTATTAGTACAGCCGTATATGCTTTGCGCAAATAGGGTGACCGTGTAGGTGCCCGGCGTCTCATAGCGGTGAAACGTAGGCGTTAGTTCCGATTCATTTGCTTCTCCGCTGCTGCCGTCACCAAAGTCCCATTTCACGAAAGTGACAGAAGGGTCAGCAATCGCTTCGAATTGGAGCGCTACATCTTCACAACTACTCATCGGAGGGTTGAAACTGATATTCGGTGGCGGGAATATGGTAATGTCCTTCTGAATAGTCGAAGTACAACCAGTATTGGCCGTAACCGTCAACTCTACCGTATAAGTGCCCGGATTCATATACGTATGTGTCGGGTCTTGCATATTTGAGATATTATTACCACTTGTCGGATCACCAAAATCCCAAACCCAGCCTACTATAGAATTTACCGGAAGGTAAGTGGAGATATCAAAAAAGGCAACCGCCTCTCCTGGGCAAGCATTATCAAATTCGAAATCGGCAGCTACTTCAACCGTATCGACTTTCCAGATACCGCAGTTGACTACATCCCCACTACTATTAACCATGTCACCCGTCATGATAATCCGATAAAATCCTGGGTTACTAAAGGTGTGACTCGGATTATCAAGATTAGAAAAGTTATCGGCACCACTCGCCGGATCATCAAAGAACCAATTGAAGGTACCAGAGACTGGATTGACGGAAGTGTTGAGGTAATTGTGAACATTACATTCACTGGTATTTTGAATATCAAAATTAGCTAAATCACCCGTACAACCTGGATTCGGACTTGGTGGGCCACCACAATTACCACTGGCACAGCAATCATAAATCGGAATAGAATTGGAGATCGATTGACATCCATTCTGATCAGTCACCTGTACATAATAACTGCCCAGCTGATTGGTCGTAAAGGTCGGGCTATCTGTCCCCACCGGATTGCCATCGCGGAACCATTGGTAAGTATAACCACCTTCCGAATCAACGGCATATAGTGTAATCATCGGAATTGTACCACAATAACCATTTGGGAAAGGTGTGGTAATCGAAATTTTTGGATTCGGATAGCCATTAATATAGAAGGTAGTATCTCCTACACAACCATTTTGATCTTCTACTTGGACACGGTAATAGCCAGGGCCAACATTGGGCTGTGCCACAGTGGAAATAACAGAACCTCCTTCATCAAACCAAGTGTAACTGGCAAAGTTGGTATTCGTTTGTACCACCGCTGTCTCATTTGGGCACAGATCAGCAGGGTGCGAAACGACCGGTTCCGGAAGGGGCAGCACATTTACATTAAAAGCTTCTGTCTGACCACATACATTCAGGCTGATACTGGCAGGCCCAGCTTCATGCCATAATATTTCGATCTGATTGGAGTCCAATGGCCCCGTAATGGTACCTGCTGAGGCTGGACTAATCGTCCATTCATAGCTCAGATCAGCATAGTAAGTTGAGGTAAACAACTCAATCTGGTCAAGACATACATCAATGGGACCATTTATCGCAAAGTTTTGGATGAGCTGCAAACTCATATCGGTAGAAGGTGATTCACATGCCAGAAAATCGTTGGTAATTTGCACCAATGATAATTCATACGGCGGGGTGTTCCCCCATGTAATATTTATGGAATGGCCAAATAACGTATCTTGTGCACTACCGTTGGTTATCACCCATCTGGAGCGGGTGCCTTGCGGCAAATTCACGGCCTGGTAGTTATAAGTAGAGCCTGGGCAAATACTTTGCGGGCCGTCTATATCCGCACTAGCAGGTGTCGGCTGCACTTGCACCTGAATTTCATAGTTCGGCGTACAGTAATCAAGGGCGTTATCTGGGGAAGCTATTAAAGTAAACGTACCAGAACCCCATATCCAATCAATATTTTGGTCAGCAGCAGCGCCACTGCTGGTCCAAAGGCTGGTACCATCGGCAGCCAACACTTCCCAATTGGCCGAAGCCGGATTATTCAGTGAACTGAAAGCACTGTAAGTATTCATTCCGTTTTCACAAACTTCCAGCGGGCCGCTAGCCAGGAAAGATGGTCGGAAGTTGACATCCAGTGTCGCACTTCCTCCACATTCCAGGTAGCAGTTATCATAGCTTACGCTCACCACCTGTGTTTGAGAGGGCTCAAAGCCATCAAACCATTCAATGGTGACAGAATTTGTTCCTTGTCCGTCTAAAATGGTACCAAAAGGGGTAACCGACCAGTTAAAAGTCGTGCCTTCATAAGGTGGCACCGAATAAGTGACCTGATCACCTTTACACACTATCGCTGGACCATCGATCACCGCTGTTGCGGAAATAATAGGCACTTGAATAGAGGCTGTCGCCAAACAGGCCGTTGGGTCTGCACAATCTTCCAGTGTTAGTTCGAGTGTCCCTTCCGGGCCATCGAGCCACTCCACCGTAATAAAGTCATCGCTGCTGGTACCTCCGTCTACGATCACTCCGTTATCACTGATATCCCATAAGTAAGTACCACAATCATTTGGGGTAGAATAAGTAGAAACGGTACCTGCACAAATCGTACTGACACAATCAATAAGAGGCGTTTCCCCTTCGTCTACAATGACGGTTAGCGTGGTGATATCTGAACAAAAGCACTGGTTATAGGCGGTCAGACTTACGTCAAATGTGCCACTTTGGTTGAATGTAAAAGATGGGTTTTCGTCGGTAGATGTTTGACCATTGCCAAAATCCCATAGATAGCTCTCCGCATTGCTTGTAATATTTTCAAACTGGACGGTCTCACCGGCGCATATTTCGAGTACGCCATCGGTGGCAGATGGGAGAGTATTGAATGCCGGTTCTGGAATGGGGTGAATGTTTACTGTAAAAAATTCCTGATTGGTAAAACATTCGGTAAAGGCTAGCAAATTGATAACCCCAACTCCGCTTTCACCCCAAATGACGGTTACTGTTTCTGTGTTGTTGCTTACATCATAACTGACATAATCCCCTTCTACAAACCATTCAACAAAGAGCGGAAAACCTCCGGTTCCGCTTTGTAGTTCGTAGCTATAAGTGACGGTATCGCCTGCACAAACATTACCAATGCCGACGGCATCGTGGCAATCACTGGGCGTAATTGGAAAAATATCGATAAAAAAGAAATCATCGAGGACTTCAAAAAAGAATTCTTCTGTATGTATAAATGGAATACTTCCGTCAAAGCCGAGGCCTGTTACTTCAATGAAGTAGGGGCCAAATTCTACGTTACAAAGGTCAAGTACCGGAAAATCTGTGGTGAAGATCATTGTATCCTGGCTTGCTTGCGGGATGATCGTCCAGAGGTAAGTACCCTGAAAATCTTCCGTACCATTCAGGACAAGTTGGAAACATTCGCCTGGGCAACCGATAAAGAAATTTTGTTCAAAATCAGGATTAAAGTTTTGAGCTTTCACATTAGAAGAGAAGCCCAGGGCAAAAATTAAAAGACAAGTAAATAGTACTCTCATAACTTTACATTTTCAGGTGGTATGTTAGTAGATGGTTTTGCTATAAGAGTGGGTGAGTTTTAAAAAGCGCTGCTTTGAAAATAAAAAATCAGTTTTCTGATAAGCCTGAAACCTAGGCTACAAGCGGTATTAAGTAATTAATTTTTTTTGAAAAGGCAAGTTTGGTGTTGGGACAATTCAGAAAAAAGCACCGATAACCGAATTTAACTTTCTTCTTTTTCAACGAAAAAAGAAATAAAAAATGGGGGCGTGCCATGTTAGCACCAACCCCCTCCCAAATGGTTGTATAATTATATTTTGAATCTCAGCGTAGAGATATTAAGGTCATTTGATTTGACAATTCACTACTATGACAAGCTTCAGGTCGATATACCCTGACCGATTATCCGAAAAAGTTTCAATTTTCTATTTTGAGATATAGATTTCGGTATACGAAAACAAAAAAAATGATCAAAAGAGACATTATTATGCGTTGGACCCAAGAGTTGGCCAAAGTTATGGCATTACTCATGGGAAAAGATACGAAAGAAGCGCTCGACCTCATTGACAGTGCGATGCGAGATCAGATCGGCCTCGATCCAGATCAATTAGAACGCATGAATCACAAGGAATTACTGGATTATCTTCAACAAAAAGACAATTTGAATCTTGGCCAAATAGAGTTTATTGCTGGTCTGTTTTACGAGAAGTACAAGCGATCAGGTGCATCCGATAAAGTATGGTCACCGCATTTGGCGAAAGCCTATACTTTGCTCAAGCATGTACACGAACACGCAGATACTTACTCGCTTGATCGAAAACAAAAACTGGATAGTATGGCCAGGGAATTGCCAGATTAGAAATGGATTTTGAGGACTAAGTCTAACAGATTTTTCCCTTTTCAGGTAGATTGTATTATTATTATAGAATAGTGGATAACAACGCTTTCAAACCGAACGATAAAGAAATCATATCATATGACATTTGATAATTTCACAAATAAGGCTCAGGAAGCCATTTTGAAAGGTCAAAAAATTGCAGCAGCACTCCATCAACAACAAGTAGACAATATTCACCTCATCAAAGGTATTATGGAGGTTGATGAAAATGTTGCTTCCTTTTTGCTACAGCAGCAAAAAGTAGACATGGCTGATCTGAAAGTCAAGCTCAATGAGGCTATTGGCATGTTTCCAAAAGTAAAAGGCAGCGAAAAGCAGTATTTGTCGCAAGACGCCAACCGCGCTTTGGGCCGTGCCAAAAAGATGCTTGCAGAAATGGGCGATCAGTTTATTTCCATCGAATTGATGTTGTTGGGCATTGTTCAGGGAGAAGATAAAGCTGCCCGATTGCTCAAGTCACTTGGTGCATCTGAAAAAGGCTTGAAAGATGCCATCAAAGAGCTGCGAAAAGGCAAAAAAGTGACCGACCAAAGTGCAGAAGACGGCTACAATGCTCTGTCACGCTTTGCGATTAACCTAAATGAGCGTGCTGAATCTGGAAAACTCGATCCGATTGTAGGTCGAGATGAAGAAATCAGACGTGTCCTGCATATTTTGAGTCGTCGAAAGAAAAATAATCCAATTTTGGTGGGAGAACCTGGTGTTGGTAAAACCGCTATTGTGGAAGGGATTGCCTGGCGAATTGTAAAGCAGGATGTACCTGAGAATTTGCGCTCCAAGCGCATCTACACCCTGGATATTGCCGCTTTGATCGCTGGCGCTAAATACAAAGGAGAATTTGAGGAACGACTGAAAGGTGTGATCAAGGAAGTAACCGAATCAGGTGGTGAGATCATCCTCTTTGTGGATGAAATTCACACCCTAATTGGTGCCGGTGGTGGCCAAGGCGCTATGGATGCAGCGAATATCCTGAAGCCTGCACTTGCTCGTGGCGAACTGCGAACCATAGGTGCAACTACTCTGGATGAGTATCAAAAATATTTCGAGAGAGATAAGGCGCTGGTGCGCCGTTTCCAGACGGTATTGATTGAAGAACCAAGCATCGAAGATACCATTTCGATCCTTCGGGGCTTACAAGAACGCTATGAAGTATACCACAAAATTGAAATACTTGACGAGGCGTTGATTGCTGCAGCAGAGCTGTCACAGCGGTACATTGCAGACCGTTTTTTGCCTGACAAGGCGATTGACCTGATTGATGAGGCTGCCGCCAAATTGCGACTTGAACTGGATAGTGTGCCGGAAGAAGTCGATGAGTGGAACCGAAAAGTGGCGCAACTTGAAATTGAGCGAGAAGCGATCAAAAGAGAAGAAAATAAGAAAAAGCTGAAGGTCATTAATGAACAGATTGCCAATGCTAAAGAAAAGCGAGATTCTCTTCGAGCAACCTGGCGCAATGAAAAAGAAATCGTTGACCAAATTCAAGATATTAAAAAACGTATAGAAGAGCTGGAAATGATTGCCGATAAGGCAGAGCGGAAAAGTGATTATGAAACGGTAGCCAAGATCAGATACGGCGAATTGCAGCTTGAGCAAAATGCGCTGAAAGAACTGGAGGTCAAACTAGAAGAACTTCCAGACGAAAACCGTTTGACGACGGAGGAAGTCACCAGCAACGATATTGCTGAAATTGTTGCCCGCTGGACGGGCATTCCGGTGAGTAAAATGATGCAAAGCGAGAAAGATAAGTTACTCCAACTGGAAGCAGAAATCGGCAAGCGACTAATTGGGCAGGAAGAAGCGGTAAGAGCAGTTTCGAATGCGATACGCAGAAGCCGAAGTGGTATGCAAGACGAGAATCGACCTATCGGGTCTTTTATTTTCTTGGGACCAACCGGAGTAGGTAAAACGGAGTTGGCAAAGACCCTAGCAGAAGTGCTATTTGACGATGAAAAAGCGATTACGCGACTAGATATGAGTGAGTATCAGGAGCGAAATACCGTTACGCGTTTATATGGTCCGCCACCCGGTTATGTTGGTTATGAAGAAGGGGGCCAATTGACAGAGGCGGTCCGCCGCCGACCTTATTCGATTGTGTTATTAGATGAAATTGAAAAAGCCCACCCAGATACGTTCAATGTATTATTGCAGGTGTTAGATGATGGCCGTTTGACTGATAATCGTGGTCGGGTAGCTGATTTCCGGAATACCATTATCATTATGACGTCCAATATGGGGGCAGAAACGATACTGGAAAATTTTGAGGATTTGGATGCCTTGGGTGAGCAGCACAAAGCTGATATTTTGGCAACGACCAAAGAAGAAGTTTTTGAGCAGTTAAAAGATAATTTGCGACCAGAATTTCTAAATCGTATTGATGAGCAGATAATGTTTACGCCACTTTCAAAAGAAGAGATGGCTAAAATTCTGGATTTATTGTTGGCGAAGGTCAAGTCACAGCTTGGAAAGCAAGGGCTTAAGATTGAGCTAAGCGAAGCTGCGGAGGAGTATATTTGCGATTTGGGCTATGACCCACAATTTGGTGCAAGGCCGATGAAGCGTGTCATTCAGCGAGAGATTGTAGATAAGCTGGCGATGTTGCTGATCGGAGGTGATTTTGTGGAAGGAGATACCATTCATATCGAATTGGATAAGAGTGGAAAACTGCGGTTTTCGAAGCGGCCAAATGCAGATGAAGGAAAAGTGGAGAAAAAAGAGCCTAAAATGGATCCGGAAGCCGAGCGGATTAAACAAGAGCGGAAACGACAATTAAAGGAGTTGGAAAAGGCGACTAAAGATGTCGAAGAAGCGATTGATGAGCTCAAGAATGAAGACGAAGAATAGAAACAGAAACCCCTTTCGGAAATGCCGAAAGGGGTTAATATTTTCAGGCTTAGTGTGTAAAAGTAGTTTGTAATGAGGAAGTAGTTAGCGTGTATTTGGAGGGTTAGTTGATACCGGCTATACTTACGATATAGTCAGTTTGTGTAAAAATAGAGAAAGCGATACATACGATAAAAAGGATAAAAGCGAACGTAAGATCCGTAGATCGCTCGTTACGGTGTAACGGTTCATGGTTCATAATTGCAGTATTTAGTTAAACGGAACTAAGTGGAAAACTCTGTTGAGCTATTGGGATGGGAATGTTTGTCTTTGTTGGTACGAAATTAAATTAAATTAAATGGAAAAGCAATTCTCCTGATCGATTATTAAATGTTTCATGTGAAAAGTAGGGATACCCATAGGCAGGTCTAAGCATAAAGAAGACAAGCCAAGTTTTGCTTCGCAAAATAGTTAAAAATGCCTTAAGGTAAAGTTAAGCGTCCAACGAATGACAGTTTGTAAAGTCTAATTGGCATAGCTTTCAAAAAAATACCTTGGGCTTATGACTAAGTACCTGACTATAGCAGTTTTTTTTCTGATGATTATTCCGTTTTTCGGCTTTGTGAATAGCGAAGATGGTGGCGAATTGAAAATCAAGGTTGAGAATATACAAGAAGACAAAGGAACTATCTGGGTTGGTGTTTATCAATCAAGAACAAGTTTTTTGAATAAAGAAAAAGCCATTATTGAGGGCGTAAAAGTCCACCATAATGGCAGTTGTTATATTCGCATTCCAAAGTTACCTTATGGTACTTACGCAGTAGCACTTTTCCAAGATATTAATGAAAATGGGGAAATGGATCGCAACATGATTGGCATCCCTTCTGAACCTTACGCCTTTTCTAAAGTTCCTCCTTCCAAATGGCGGCTTCCCCGTTTTGATGAAGTAAAATTTAGATTTAGTTATTCTCATCAATTGTTACGGATGCGTTTGGAGCGGTGGTGGGAATAGTTGGTTTTGCTTAACCATCATTATGAAGTCTTCAAGCAGTCATTTACAACAGAAAGGAAATAAAATTTGGAAATAATTAGACTGGCTTCATGTCACAGATTATTATGTAGATTTGTGTCTTCATTTTTTCTGTTATTCGTTTAGTTGACCTTGTTTTAGATGTTTAAAACATTGTTGAATAGCTTTTTTGAGCCGATTGTATATTTGTTTTATTTATTTTTGTGACATGGTATTTTGGTTTTTTTGCTATGTTTTTGATTTTTTGAGTGTCACAAAGTTGTATTGGGCATTTTTTTCAGCCTTTTGATCTAGGAAATAAACCATATATTCGCATTAACACTAAGATGAGAAATCGAATTACAGCCTCTTACAAAGTGAAGTGTCCCTATTCACTATTTATCGTCCCCCATTAATAGGTTTCACAAAGATAGTTTTGATCAACTTGGATATTGAGAATTATATAATAGTATAATTTCTCATTACAATCCATGAAACAAGCACGATGAACAAACACTTTCTGGTTGGACGATACGATTAAAGGCTCATCTCAAATTTTAAATTTGAATGAGTAGCCTTCCAAAATCATCCTTTCGAAAGTAGTCGCAATTCTTTCTTCACAGCGGCTTCGTTTGCATTCATCAATACAACAATCCGGTTTTGAATTCATGCAGCTTTTGGTGCAATAGCCATTGGCATGCCTGGTATTCTGGATAAAAAATTTGATCGCGAATCAGAAAATAGCTCTGGTTCGCAAGGGTCGTTTATTGCATAAAAAGAAAATGCATTGGGCATTATAGTTTATAAAGTCACAAACATGAATCACAATTACAAATTTACGTCTCGGTTATTAAACACTCATTTCAAAACAAGCTTTCCAATGAAAAACCAACTGCTTGCGTTTGGATGCATCTTTATGTGTCATTTCCTTGTATTAACCAACTTGCAAGGACAAAACGCTAACGGACAAAATTCACTAGAATCAGGTACCCCTTGTGGTTTACTGAATGTAGTGAGCGCAGATTTCCTGAATGAAACAGATTGTGGTGCCAAAGATGGTATGCTGGACATTCAGTTGGAAGATAGCAATGAAACACCATCAACTTATATGGTGGATTTGCTTTTTAACGGCAGACCATTGAATCTAAACGATCGGATTGTCGTCAACGGAAAGCTCAAAATTACTGGTCTGGCTCCTGGCCGATATAGCGATATCAAGGTGACCAGAGAGTTGGACGGGTGTACGTCAGAAATGCTGACCGACGAATTCCAGCTAAGTCATGCTTGTAATTTTGACGAAAGTGGCCGAAGTACCAATTGTGGTTCAGGAACGATTAGCTACAATAATTGTGATGGCGAAACCATCACGGTCAATAAAGCTAATATTGCTCCGAATACTTATATCTATGTAGATGATGACTTTTTAGGCTGTATCGCCAAAGTTAGCGGAAGCTGTAGTATACAGACTTCCGTTCCTGTGTTTTGTGCCAATGTGAACAAGACAGAACCAACCCCTGACCAGGGTTATAATTATGGTGACGTGACTTTCACCAGAGTTGTAGGAGCTGTGAATGCAGGATATACCGAGCTGCAAGCAGAGCGCGTCAACTGGGCAATGTGCAACGGCCCATCGCTTGGGTACAACGATTGGAATATTAACAATTCCATCTGGTATCTACTCAATAATTCCAACTTCAATAATTGCAATGGACTTTGTGCTGATGCAATTGATGCAGTCCAAACACCAGTTGGTGGCATCGAAGATCAAATGGTATTCTTCATCCCTGACAATGGTTCGGTTCAACCATTTGTTGAAAATGAATGCCGCCAATCAACAGTTCCTTGTACAGATAATATTATTTCTCAAGGTGGTTTTGAAGGAAGTGGTTCCTGGAACTATGGCTCAGGAGCAGTACGATCTACTGGCGCAGCTTATGCTGGAAGTTATAGCTTGAAGTTGGACAACCCTAATGCAGTAGCTAATCAGGATTTCAACTTGATTGCAGGCCAGACTTTCAACCTGACACTTTGGGCCAATAACGAATCTCCTACCAACTTCTCCGGAGTTGTAGTTGATTATCTAAATTCGAGTGGTACTGAAATTGGAGAAGAAGGGGTGGTCTTTGCAAATGCTACTAATAGCTGGGTACAATATGCTCTTTCTGGAACAGCACCAACCGGAACAGCTAGTGCAAGAGTGGTCCTTTACAGAAATGAAGCATCCGATGGTAATGTCTGGGTGGATGAAGTTTGTATTCAGGCAAGTGGTGTTACACCAACGGATCCGGCACCATCCAATTATAATTTTGAATGTGGTGATG
>JALEHC010000203.1 GCA_022763215.1 Saprospiraceae bacterium | reverse complement strand
TTTTGTTTGCGCACTATTGCTTTCTTCTACCTTTCGGTAAATAAATCTCGCAATTGCAAGATCGCTTCACCATGATAATTCTTTTCATCGGGAAGGAGGATAATTTTCGGTCAGAAATTTAGATTTTTAGATAAACGACTTCGCCATTGATGGAAAGTGGTGTCCTCTTCGGCTCATTACGCCTTCATGCCATTCGGCGGACGGGCTCAGCAAATGCGACAACTCACTCAAATGACTAAGGATTCTCTCTGTCGAACTGGAATGGCTTGTAGCGTATTTGGCGAAAGCCTGAAAAGAGTTGTATCTTAGTGGGAGCCTTGCCAATGGTCGTTACTTTACCGGAAATGCACGTCTAAAAAAAGAATCGATTACTCAATAAAACTATTATACTCATGCGTAAAGCTATTTTACTCGCCTTATTTTTTGTGTTCGCTATCAGTTTTAGTGTCTCTGCCCAAATAAAAGAAAGTAAAAGAGAGATGACTCAGGGGACGCATTCTGCCATGGTCCTTCGTCTACCCACTGTAGAAGAGAAATTTGTAAGAGATGAATGGGAGGATTATATGGACAACTTCTATGATGTGAAGACCAAAAAGGTTAGAAAGTCAAAAGAGTATTTGTCAGATAATGCAGAAATAACTGCTATCGGCGGAAACACTCCGATTGATGTGTATGCTTTTTTTGATGGAGATAAGGAAGATGTTGAAATGACGGTATGGATCGATTTGGGACCGGCATTTTTGAATTCGACGGATCACCCAGATCGTTATAAGGAAGCAGAAAAAATGATGATGCGTTTTGCGCTTGAACTGGCTAAAGAAACTACCAAGATCGAACTAGAGGAACAGGAAGAGACACTGGAAGACCTGGAAGATGATATGGACGATCTGAAGAAGGACAACGATAAGTATCACAAGATTATAGAAAACGCAAAAAAGAAGATTGCAGAAGCGGAAGAGGATATCGTAAAAAATGAAAAAGATCAGGTCGAGATGAAAAAGAAAATAGAGGCGCAGAAGAAAATGGTGGAGCAAGTAAAGAAGAAATTAAACGATCTGTAAAAAATAAAAGAGGCCGTCGAAAGACGGTCTTTTTTTTGCCTTCAACAAAAGCAAATAGACAAGCCAGAATATTTTTCCACAGCTCTTTTCCACAATGAGCTGGAATATTTTGTATTAAATAAATGCTTAATGATAGCGTATTGTTACTCTCGAACTATGGCGTTGTATGTGGCCTACATATATTTGTTTGTGCATATATGAAGAGCTTGAATTAAAGTTTTTTGCTATTTCTCTTAACATTTAGTTCATAAAAAGAACAGTTTTCCACATTTTAACACTGGTTTTTCCACAAATGTGAATAAATATTTGTTGGGTTTTAATCTGCATAATGTGAGGTATTCCGATTATTTTTGCGTAATACTCTATTAAGTATGCCCGGTAGCAAATAAAAACAGAGCTATCAACAAAACAGAAAAATCGTTAATTTTAGATAGGCGATTCGAAGAGCGCATTCTTGGTGAAAAATTTTACCAGAATGATAAATGATATCGCGCAAATCGTCGTTGTATTAAAAAATAATCGTATACATGTCAGATTTTAATCCTCCTGCTAAGAAGACGAATGCCATGAAGGGAATGGGAAGACAAAAACGCAACGAGGATTTGTCCAATTTCGTTTTTGGTAAAGTGCAGCCACAGGCAACGCCACTAGAAGAAGCGGTACTGGGCGCTCTGATGCTGGACAAAGAAGCTCTGACGGTTGTCTTGGATATTTTAAGATCCGACAGCTTTTATCTCGATAGTCATAAAGCCATTTACAAAGCGATGATTCGGCTGTTTGAGCGTTCACAGCCAATTGATTTGTTAACTGTTGCTGAAGAACTTCGCAAAGAAGGCGAATTGGAATTGGCCGGTGGACCAGCTTATTTGTCTGAGCTTACGCTAAAAGTAGCTTCCTCTGCCAATATTGAGTACCACGCTCGTATCATTGCGCAAAAATATATCCAACGCGAACTTATCCGCGTATCGACCAGTATCATCAAGGATGCGTTTGAAGACACCACTGATGTATTTGACTTATTGGACAATGCCGAAAAAGGTTTGTTTTCGATTGCCCAGCAAAATATGAATAAGTCATACGACACCATGGGCTCACTGGCCAGTCAGGCACTGAAACAGATGGAAGCATTGAAGGAACAGACGGATGGACTGACAGGGGTTCCGACCGGATTTGCGGAGCTGGATCGTTTGACTTCTGGTTGGCAGCCATCGGATTTGGTGATTTTGGCAGGACGTCCGGGTATGGGTAAGACCTCTTTCGTGCTTTCGCTTGCGCGAAATGCGGCAATGGATTTTCAGAAGGGAGTGGCTGTTTTCTCGCTGGAGATGTCAAGTTTACAGTTAGCGACTCGTATCATTTCGATTGAAGCAGAGATTGAAGGTAGTAAGATGCGAAACGGACAGTTGGAGGAATACGAATGGCAGCAACTGCACAGTGCTATTGAGCGCGTGAGTGAAATTCCAATTTTTATTGACGATACACCAGGTATCAACGTATTTGAGCTTCGCGCTAAATGTCGAAGACTTAAAATGCAACACGATATTCAGTTAATCATTATCGATTATTTGCAGTTGATGAGTGGTGGAGGTGATAGCACAAAAGGTAATCGTGAACAAGAGGTGAGTGCCATTTCTAGAGCACTGAAGAGTTTGGCCAAGGAGTTGAATGTACCGGTTATTGCACTTTCTCAGCTCTCTCGTGCGGTGGAAACCCGAGGTGGAACCAAGCGTCCGCAGTTGTCGGATTTGAGGGAAAGTGGTTCTATCGAGCAGGATGCCGATATGGTGAGCTTTGTATACCGTCCGGAATATTACCAGATTTTGGAAGATGAAGAAGGACAATCGCTCAAGAATGTAGCGGAGATTATCATCGCCAAAAACCGTCATGGTGCATTAAAAACCGTAAAGCTACGCTTTACACCCGAATTTGCACGCTTTTCCAATCTGGATGATCCTGATTTTGGAGACTTGCCGGATGATACTTTTACGCCACAGGCGGATAACAATATCGTGATCCGACAGTCCAAGATTAATGATGATGAAGATATACCATTCTAGACTGGTGGTGTTGGATTTCCCGAAAGGGAGAAGGTAAAGGACAAAGAGGTCTGTAATATTGATAAAAAATCAGCAGCTTATCTTATTTTGTGCGGCCAAATAGCTTTCGGATCGTCTGAAAACTTAGAAAATAGCCATTCTGAAGCATTTACATGAGATAGAAATGTTCCGCTTATTCAACCGGAAGCACCTTTGGTTGTTTAACAATAGATAATTCAGCAAAAACTAAAATTAACGACATGTTTCACAAAGATGAGTTCATGAAGTATGCTACCAAACATTTGGGTATGAGTAGCATGCACCTGGAAAAATATGCAGAGAAGACAGCGACGACTACTGTTCCGAATATTCAGGGCTTTACCCCTGCCGTAATCGAAGAGCGCCAAATGAACATTCAGGCGATTGATGTATTCTCTCGCTTGATGATGGATCGCATCATTTTTATGGGCGTACCCGTTACAGATTATGTGGCTAATGTTATTCAGGCACAGCTGCTATTTTTGGAGTCAACAGACCCCAAACGCGACGTTCAAATGTTTATCAATAGCCCAGGTGGATCCGTAATGGCTGGTCTGGGTATTTATGATACCATGCAGTATGTATCACCTGATGTAGCTACCATTTGTACTGGTTTGGCGGCTTCTATGGGAGCTGTACTCTTGACGGCAGGTACGAAGGGCAAGCGTACTTGTTTGCACCATGCTCGCGTGATGATTCACCAGCCACTAGGTGGTATGCAAGGACAAGTTTCTGATATGGAGATCTCTTACAAGTTGATCAAAGACATGCAGAAGCAGTTGTACGATATCCTAGCATCGCATACTGGTCAGCCATATGAAAAGATTTCAGAAGATTGCGATCGCGATAACTGGATGATTGCAAAAGAAGCAAAAGAGTATGGTTTGATCGATGAGGTACTAGAGCGCAGTGGTGCGAAGAAAGAAGAATAGACGAATAGATAACAAAAGACCCTTTTAGCCTCTGGTCTTTTATCTAAAAGTTTGAGGTTTAAAGTATAAGCACTAACTTTGAGCCTTTATAAATGCCCTGAAGCGGGAATTTCCCCTTCAGGGTATTTAGACTGAAAGGTGCTGATGAGTGGAAGCGACTCTATATTTTTTAAATAATATAAGCGGGAATGCGTAGCAGAAATAAACAAAATTACCGATGCTCCTTTTGTGGCAGAGACAAATCAGAAGCACTCATTCTGATTGCAGGGATAGACGGGCACATCTGCGAAGTATGTGTAGAACAAGCGGGAGAAATTATTGAGGAAGAATTGTACGGAGGTAAAAAAACAAAAGAAGAACCTAAAAAGGATTTTTTCCTTCCGGAGCGTGTAACACCAAAAGAAATAAAAACACATCTCGACCAATATGTCATTGGTCAGGAAGAAGCCAAGAAATTCCTTTCTGTGGCTGTATACAACCACTATAAAAGATTGCGCCAGCCAAAACATGATGGTATTGAAATCGAAAAATCCAATATCCTTCTGGTTGGTCGTACCGGTACCGGAAAAACATTGTTGGCGAAAACAATTGCGAAGTTTCTGAATGTTCCTTTCGCAATTGTTGATGCTACTGTTTTTACAGAGGCAGGCTATGTAGGAGAAGATGTAGAAAGTATCCTGAGCCGTTTGCTTCAGGTTTGTGACTATAATGTCGAAGCCGCAGAACGCGGTATTGTGTACATTGATGAGATTGACAAAATCTCAAGAAAGACAGACAATCCGTCTATCACCAGAGATGTTTCTGGTGAAGGGGTGCAGCAGGCAATGTTAAAGATGCTGGAGGGGACCGATGTGAATGTTCCGCCACAAGGTGGTCGTAAACACCCGGAACAGAAGCTAGTGAAAATCAATACAGAAAATATTCTCTTTGTATGTGGTGGTGCTTTTGATGGCATTGAAAAAATCATCGCAAGAAGAGTGAATACGCAGGTGATTGGTTTCAAAAATGAAGAAGGTGACCGCATCGAAATGGATAATCTGCTTCAGTATATCAACCATCAGGATTTGAAATCATTCGGCCTGATTCCTGAATTGATTGGCCGATTACCAGTACTTACTTATTTGCAGCCGCTGGATGTAGATGCATTGAAGCGAATCTTGATAGAACCAAAGAACTCACTGGTACGTCAATACGAAAAGTTATTTGATTTGGAAGGAATCGAATTGTCTTTTACTGATGATGCATTGGAATATATTGCAGAAAAAGCACTAGAGTTCAATTTGGGAGCTCGTGGTCTTCGCTCTATTTGTGAAGCGATCATGACAGATGCCATGTTTGAATTGCCTTCTGCCGGAGAAGTCAGCGACTTCCTGATTACAAAAGAATATTCCGAAGAAAAATTGAATAAATCGAAATTGGGTAAGCTGAAAGCGGCTTAATTCAATCCTTTTATAAAATACAAAGCACATCTTTTTGTTGAGAGATGTGCTTTGTCATTTGTAGTTGTTCGTAAAAAAGTATTTGGATCACTCATGCGCTACTTTGCAGAATTAGCTTACAAAGGCACTCATTTTTACGGTTGGCAAAAACAGCCTGACCAGATCAGTGTGCAGGAAACACTCGATCAGGCATTTTCTACTATACTTGACCCAAATATTGAGGTGACAGGTTGTGGTAGAACAGATACGGGTGTGCATGCGAAGCAGTATTATATGCACTTTAATTTTGAGGGTGAATTTCCAGAGAAGTTTATTAATCGGATCAATAAATTTTTACCCAAAGATATTGTGATTTATCGGGTATTTGAGGTGCCGCCGGAGGCGCATGCTCGCTTCGATGCGGTACATCGAGCGTATGAATATCATTTTGATTTTGATAAAAATCCTTTCCGAATTGATACCGCTTATTATTATCATTTTGCCGACAGGCTAGATAAAGAACGCATGCAGGAGGCCGCAGCTTTGCTTCTGAAGTATGAAGATTTTTTCCCATTCTGTAAAACAAACACGGATGTAAAGACCATGCGCTGCCAGATGTTTCGGTCTGAATTTGAATTTTTTCCAGAGCAGCGCCGCATGGTGTATCATGTTGCAGCTAACCGATTCTTACGTGGGATGGTACGCCTGATTGTCGGAATGTTACTCAATGTCGGACTTGGAAAAACAAACTTGGAAGAGGTGAGAGAAGCCCTGGAAAAGCAGCAGCGACTCAAGCGAAGCCATAGTGTGCCACCTCAGGGCCTATATTTGTGCGATATACGCTACAAAGACGGGATTTTACCGCTTACGCGAAATTGAAAACAGTGCGCCTAAGCTTACGCCAAATCCACGGTTATAAGTGCGAGAAGCACTTTGCTCAGCGCGGTCTAGATTGTTGAGCCCTGCCATATAGCGCACATCTAGTAAGAGTTGCATTTGCGAAAGCTGATAAGACAAACCACCACCAAATGCAGCACTAAAATCATTGCGAACTAGCGATAATTTGTCGAGATATAAATCTTGTTCCATGCTTCCGCCTTCGTAGAGCGGAGAGTTTTCTGTTCGCATTTTGCCTGAAAAGGCATAACCGAAAGATGGCCCTGCAACAAGATAAGCGCCAAATTTTGCGCCAAGCGGAATATCATATCTAAGCAGAGTGGATAGTTCCAGATAGTTAAGTTGGAATATCTGTGTTTCCGAAGTCTCTGTTGATAAATCTACCTCGATTTGGTAGCCTTTCCGAATATAACCGGTCTCTGCTTGCAAAGAAAAATTGTTTTTCAATTTTAATTGAGCAAGACCCATAATTTGGAA
>JALEHC010000202.1 GCA_022763215.1 Saprospiraceae bacterium | reverse complement strand
GGATCATAAACAGGCAGATTTCGGATTGCTTTTTGGAGTATGTCTTTATTCTTTTCCATCATTAGTGACCTACAATTTCTTTTAGCATTGCCCGGAGGCGTTTTTTAGCATAAAAAAGCTGTGATTTGGAAGTTCCCACTGAAATTTGAAGCATTTCTGCCACCTCTTTGTGGGAATATCCTTCTACTTCGATGAGCAGAAAAACGGCGCGATATCCTTCTGGTAAAGACATGATTGCTTTTTCGAGGTATTCTGCGTTGAGAAAATCTCCCCAGTCAATCATATGTGCAGTATGGCGTTCTTCCAGTTCATCGAAAGTTTTTTGGCGCTTTATTTTGCTTAGCGCCGTGCGCACTACGATGGTTTTGATCCATGCACCTAAGGTGCTTTCCTGCCTGAATTTGGCGAGGTTTTTAAACACTTTTACGAAAGCTTCTTGCAGTACGTCATTGGCTAAATCGAAATCACCTGTGATTCGATAAGCAGAGGAATACATCGCCCTATTATAGCGTTCGTATAATTCTTTTTGTGCCAAACGGTCGTTTTGCAGACAAGCCTCAATTAGTTCCGTTTCTGTCATGCTGGGAGCGTAGATCATGGACCCAAACCATTATAAAATGTTATATAAGCCGTTGGCATTTTTTGAATACATCAAAGTAGCAATACCATACAGTTATCAGAAAGAGGTCTGGTGTCCTTAAATGGTTGTACGAAGGTAGCTAATTTTTAGTGAACCCCCACACCATCAAAAAGTAACTCACTTATACAGGTGTCTTGATATTTGCTACCAGGGTAGACGGCAGCAATCTCAAAACGCATTTTGAGTATTTTCTCTTGTGGGAGCATAAGCTTAGGAATGGAGATTTCTTGGAATTCAAAGGCATCGAGTAGTTCGAGCGTAGTAAAATAAACACCATCTAGATATACTTTTAGCGTTTTTACTCGACTATTCTTTTCCCAGAGGGATTTCCATTTGCGATAGCCGTTTGCAATATAAATTTTCGTGATGCCAATTTGGTGCTCAGGTTGATGAGTTAGATCAAACTCATATTCCAGCCATTCCCCAATTCCGTGACCATCAACGCCCTCTACCCAAGCGGTGTTGATGTCAAAGTCATGGGCATTGCCTGATTCATAGTTTCGAGTGCCATTTGCCGAAAGGCTAGACGAAGAACCAGTTGCCTTTACGTTGCCGCCACAATACCAGCTGCAACCGCCTAAAACGACCATTTCGCCATCAAAATCAGCATAAATATGCCGGTCACCTACAATTGGTTTCTCCTGCGCTTGCGCGAAATGACAAGCAAGCAAACAGGAGATATACAATAAATGTCGCATAGAGATTAGAAGTAAATTCCTAATGAAAATAGCCATCTGGATGGCGCATCACTAAATTCGTATTGTTCGTCAAAAAACTCAATATGTTCTCCGAAGTTATTAAAGTTACCTTCGTAACGTACATCGAGTGTGATATTCCAGATGTCAAGACCACCACCAATCTGATAGCCAATGGTCAGATCTTCGAAATCTTGTTCGTAGCCTTCGAAGTCGTCCAGTTCTGTACTGCTGTCCAAGAAAACATGCCCTACTGGGCCTCCCTGGAAATGCAATGGACCAAGATGTAGGCCAATCAGCACTGGAATATCAAGATATTGGTAGCTTTCTTCTTTGATGACCGTGCCAGCCATGGGGTCATTGATGTCTTCCACTTCAAAATCTACGCGATTAGAGTTAAATAACACTTCTGGTTGGAAAGACCAGCGTTTGCCTTTGACGCGAAAAATGAGGCCACCATGCAAGCCATAACGAGCTTCATTGAGTTTAAGACGGAGATTGTCAGAGCCATCTTCTGCAAGTATATTGAGGTCTTCACCAGAAATGTCGCTAGTGCTTACACCCGCTCTGACGCCGATGCTAAATTGAGCAAAGCTCAAGGAGAAAGAAAACAAAAGTGCAGAAGCCAGGAGAAATAGTTTTTTCATCATCATTGTTTTACAGTTTGGTTTTGGTCGAAAGTCTACTCTTCCGACGAAAATTAAGTAGCTAATGTTGCATAAAATGTAAAAAGTTTAGTATTCTGATCAAATCAGAAAGAGCAGAAGATGTGTTTCAATGATGATACCATGAAGAGGGGATGTCCCCTATAAGTAAGGTTTAAAATATTGATTATTTCTTATTTTTGCTCGTGTTTTTTCATAAAACAGCGAAAATGCTGTTTCTAAATTGAAACTGAAAAGGAAAATGGAGGTACAGACTGCTTTTTTTGTGGGGAGTTTTCCAACGGTAACCAAGTGTCCAACCGATCAAAAACCAGAATACGCATTTATTGGAAGATCAAATGTGGGAAAGTCTTCACTGATCAATTTGTTGACCAACCGCAATGAACTGGCGCGAACATCTCAAAAGCCAGGTAAAACTCAGAGTTTGAATTTTTATGTCATTAATGATGGCTGGTATATCGTCGATTTGCCAGGTTATGGTTATGCTAAAATTTCGAAAACAAAGCGTAAAGAGTGGGAACGCATGATTCATGGGTATTTGCAAAGAAGGGAATGGCTACAAACAGCTTTTGTTTTGATTGACGCGAATATCGAGCCGCAAGATATTGATATAGAGTTTATTAACTGGATGGGAGATGCCCGTATTCCATTTTCTATCATTTTCACTAAAGCAGATAAATCCAAACCTAACGAGATAGACGCTAATATTGAAGCCTTTCAGAAAAAACTAATGGAAAACTGGGAGGAACTGCCGCCACAATTTGTAACTTCAGCACGCAATAAGGAAGGAGCAGAAGCGATCCTACAGTATATTGACGAAATTAATCAACGGTCAGAACAATTCTACTAAAATGGTAAAGAAACCGAAGGAGAAGTTGGAAGAATATCCTCATATCATACCAGAAATAGAGGACTGGCCAATTTATAAGCTGCATGAAGATCGCAAAAATTTTGTTGCAGAAATTGATGCTTTTACACAAGAAAGGCTGAATACCCTTTATGGTAGCAAAATTGATGATGAAATCGCTAAGACGATTTATAAGGAGTTGATCCGAATTAAGGAAGAGCCTTGGAAAGTAGACCCACCAAAAGAAAAGCAATATTGGAAAAAGATTCAAAAAAGGTTGTTGAATGGCTTGGATAAAACAGATGAAGAAGCTCATGAAATAAATCAGGAAATTCTTCAAAAAATTATTCATCGCTATTCTGAAGAAATTGTAGGTACTTTCAAAAAGAAAACATTTCTTTTTGCTCGACGATTTTCTACCTTGCTTTTTACTCGTTTGCTCAATACGGCGGCTGCCAGAAATATTTGGCAAATCTGGGGTAACCGGTATCGCTTGATTGACCGACTTATGGTGAAGGGGGAAGTGGAGAAGATTCGCTCATTGGCGAAAAAAGGAACGATCGTAGTGGTGCCTACCCATTTTAGTAATTTGGATTCGATTCTGATTGGTTATGCGCTGGATACCTTTGCTGGCTTGCCTTCTTTTTCATATGGGGCAGGGCTAAATCTTTACAATTCTGGGTATGTAGCATATTTTATCAATCGTTTGGGAGCTTATCGGGTAGATCGTCGTAAGAAGAATACGATATATTTGGAGACACTCAAAGCGATGTCTAATCTTTCGATTCAACGAGGAACCAATAGTTTGTTTTTTCCTGGAGGAACGCGGTCGCGAAGCGGCGCCTTGGAGACGCGGCTAAAACTTGGTTTGCTCAGTACCGTGATCGATGCACAACGCTCTAATTTGCAGAAAGGCAAAGAGGAAAAGATTTTTGTAGTCCCTTTGGTGTTGGGGTATCATTTTGTGTTGGAAGCCAAATCGCTAATTGATCAATATTTGAAGCGGATAGGTAAGGAGCGCTACATTCGTTC